>JBBRKQ010000108.1:0-12818 GCA_038231815.1 Phycisphaerales bacterium | reverse complement strand
CGGTTCGTCGCGGATGCGGTTCACCCCCGCATGTGCGGGGAAGACCATTAACGTACAGACCCGAAGAGTCGAGAATACGGTTCACCCCCGCATGTGCGGGGAAGACATCCAAGGCGCGCTTGACGTCTACTTTCACGACGGTTCACCCCCGCATGTGCGGGGAAGACCCACCGAGCGTCTGACGTTTTATCCATGTTTACGGTTCACCCCCGCATGTGCGGGGAAGACTTTACCGGGTCGATCGATGTCAATCCATTTGTTGGTTCACCCCCGCATGTGCGGGGAAGACTAGCTATAGCACGAGTCATGGGTGACTTCAACCGGTTCACCCCCGCATGTGCGGGGAAGACACCACCAGCACCAACGGCAGCGCTGGAAAGCCCGGTTCACCCCCGCATGTGCGGGGAAGACACTGCATTGCTACGCTTTGGGGCGGGTTTTTGCCAGCCAAATGCCCTCGAAGTCTTCAAATGCCACGGGTCCACTACCGTGCGAGAGAATATTGAAACCTTGCTCTGTTTTTGCGGAATACAGCATGACCGCCCATCCGCCCTTGATCGCTTCGCAAGTCATCATCCAGACGCGCGACCTTACGCGGTTTGACAGCGTCCCAACATAAACGCCCGCCTTCACCTGTAGCAGCCAACGGGTCAGCTTGCCGCGCAGCGACGGCTGTGCCTTGGAAACAATGATAATGACCATAGGTTATCCGAAGGGCAAAGTGTGATTGGGGCCGGAGGCGCTACTACTTCCAGGGCCGGCGGACAGCTTGTTCCAAGATCCGCCCTATGGGTGTCTCGGCAGAAAGGGTGTCTGGCTGCCACCAGTCGGCTGGCCGGGACTCATCGCCCGCGAAAGCATCGTCACCCGGTTCACCATCGGCACTATCGCCGGGTACATCGAGGCAGGCAGCGATGTCGGGCAGGATGCGCTCGACCAGCTTTTGTGTACGGAACATATCCCGGCAGGCCTTGCGTACACGCGACTCCAGATCTTCCAGTCCGGCAGCCGCCTCGCGGAAGGCGACAGGCAACGTGTATGTGACCTTATAAAGGTCCGCGACGTCATAAACGAACGAGAGTTGCTTTCCTGTATGGACGAAGCCGAGCGCGGGAGAGTATCCACCGGAGAGGATGGCGGCATGGCAAAGGCCGTAAATACAGGCGTTTGCTGCGGAGAGTGCCCGGTTGACGGGATCTGAAGCGTCCCAACTGCCCCGATCATAGTTACGGCCGCGCCATTCGACCCCTGCTTCACGGGCTGCCACCGCGTAGGCCTCGCGGACACGGATACCCTCTTTACCGCGTAGCTGTTGAAGCGTAACAGATGGGTCTGGCTTCTCGTCGAAGCGCATGCAGTACATGCGGACGACGACCTGAAGCCTGGCGACATCCTGCGTGGCTAGGAACGCTTGACGGAGAAGGTTCCGGCTGGACCGAGAGCCTCCAAGGCCTTGGGCGTAAAAACGGACGCCGTGTTCGCCGACCCAGAGCACCTGACAATTGTTGTCGGCGAGGGATTTGACTGCGGCGTGGGTCAGCGTCGTTCCCGGCCCGAGCAGGAGCACCGCCAAGGCGGCCGCCGGGACGGCGGTTGAGGTCCCGTCGGCCCGGTGGATCGCGATGGCGGCGTCCTGCTGCTCGATGACGGCGTGCTCGGCGTACAGGTACGTGAGCTTGTCATCGAAACGCGGGAGGTCATGGAGGGAGGTTTTCATATTCGGTTGTAAAAGAACGAATGACGATCACTTCAGTACAGCCAGCGAGAGTAGGCCCATCCCAAACGCCTTGCCCCGGCCAATACCGCCTACGACCGCGCCGTGCAGCAACGCCAAGTCTGAGCATGTAAGTAGGCCGTCGAATATGGCGGGGTTGAAAGACTGCGCCTGCTTGCCGCCTTGCGGCTTCATCCGCAGGTTGGTGACCGGCTGGACGTGTAAGAGCTTCGGGTCAAGATTGACTGTGAAGCCGTGGCGTTCGGCCAACTGGGCCAATCGATCGCGCCACGCCGTCAGGTTCGTATCGGGCCTGTTTGGGCCGCCGTCTTTCTCCGGCGGGAGCAGACAGCGGATCGGCCTTTCGACAATTTTGGCGGCTTCTGGTTCCTGGCCGGCCACCGGAGCGTGCCGTCGCCTGACCATTTGCAGCACCAGCCGAAACCGGTAGACCTCGCCGGCGCGCAGTTGCGGGTTGAACTCTCTTATCTGCGGTGGTTCGGCCAGCAAATACGGCGCGTTCTGGAAGGCGTAGTCCCAATCAGGCTTTTGCCGCGATTGGACAAGTATCCGGGTGGGCCGGTCAGGCTCGATTCTGAAAAGGAATCCAGTTTCGTTTCGCTGGGGCTTTGGCGGTCTCTCGGGCGACCAGGTGCCGAGGAAAAACGGATCTTCCTTGCGGCGTTTGTCGTCGGGGAACGCCATCCAGAGGCGCTGGTGAACGCGGTACGTTTGTTTGATCCATTCCAAGCCTGGGCGCGGCTTATCGGGGTCGTGGCCGGTATCGACCAGCAGCTGTGAGAGATACATTCAGGTGTTCCCCCCGACGCCCTGGGGCGTTACCGCCCCGGGACTGTCAGTAAAGAAGTCGGTAGTGAACGCGCGGGCGGATTCCATGATCCGCCGCCGTCGACCGAGCCTGCGGCCGGTGATGAGTTTCTTGACCTGCCGCAGGATCGTGTCGCGTTGTTTGGGATCGGCGGGGTCCACGCGATGAAGCCGCAGGTCGCGGCCGTATTCCAGTTGCGTGCAGGCGTCGTGGCAGTTGTTACAAACGGAGCGGAGGTCTTCCACTTTCTCATGGCCGACGTTCTCGTAGGTGACGTGATGGACTTCCACGGCGGGAGATTTGCAGAGGACGCAAAGCTCGTTGTCGTGCGTGAGCCGTTCCAGGCGAATCGTTTTCCACTGCGGGCTGGCGTAATCAACCCGGCGTCGCCCTGCGCTGGTCGCGGCGACAACGGCGGGTGACACCATGGGAACACGGACGGTATCGGGAATCACCCAACGCGGCCCGTGGCTCGGATGCAGCAGCGTTCGGGGGACGTCATGAACAAGTACGGCGTTTTCCGGCGGGCGCGTGCCGGGGCGATGTTCGATGTATGCGCCAAGCGGGATGCGCTCACCCTCGCCAAACGAAAGCCCGCCCGCCATCCACGGCTGGGATGCCAAAGCGTCTTTCGGTCCCTCGTAGCTTCCAACCCCTGCGAAGATCGGCTCGGACGGGACGCAACACTTTCGTCCTAGGAACACGGGCCAGACGGGGCTCGCCAGCGCCAATCGACAGGATTCGACCGTTCCCGCATCCCCCCAGAGCACAGCCAGAAAGGAGGCATCGAAGATGTATTGCCGTCGGGAGAGAAGCGTCTCCGGTTCCTTGGTGGAGGCCGTGTATTTGATCCCTCCCTTGGCTTGCCGGATGCCGTAGCCCGCCCCGGCGGTGTGATAGTCCCAGTCCAGCACGCCCTGACGATCCACGCGTACCCCCATCTCCAACTTCACCAGCGGCTCCAATGCCGACGGAGCATCAGCCCTATCGACACCCATCGCGCACAGCAGAACACCAAGCACGCCAGACTTGCTCGGGTATCCATCCGTCCGGCGGAGTTGCAACCTCGAAGCCGTACCCCACGACTGCATTGGCCCGGAAAGGCGGAGAAAAAGCGTGTTGGCACTTTCGCTCATGCCGCACCTTTGGCCTTGAGAGAGGGAGCCACCGCAGCTTCGACTGCGGCCATCAGTTCCGTCAGTGTTTTCACCTTCGTCGCTGGGAGGGCAAAGGCGACATCTGCCGTCTTTCCCACCGCCAGAAGGAATCGCTTGGTGTCCGGCGGCGCAAAGGCCGCAGCGACCGAACCGCAATAGTCGCTCATGGCCTGTGCTGATTGCCGCATGAGGTCCTTTCCCACCACCGGCTCAAGGAAGGCATTGGCATAGCTGATGGGCTGCCGGACGCTCGACACCTCCACCAGGATCAGGTCCGGGGCGGAATGGGCGGCGAAGGAGTTCTGCTTGCCGGTGGGCGTGGCGAGCGCGGACGCCTCCACCATCACTCCCATAGCCCGCTTGACCTGGTCTGGGTCGCTGCCCTTGAGGTTCTTGAGAAGAGCGGCAGAGTCTATGTTGAGATACTTGTAATACACGGCGGAACTGAAAAACGTCTCGGTGTCGCCGGAGCCAAGGAATGCGGCACCGCCGCTTTGCGACTGGGCCGTTGCAAACGTCTCCTTAAGGTCATCCATCGCGGTGAAGTAGTCGCTTTCGATCAGCGTCTCGTGTGTGCTAATGGCGTGGGCAACCTGGCAAGCCGCCTCGACGTCGACTATAAGGTCGCTGGTGGTCATTCGCCCGAACAGGCCGACGTCGATGGAGAGGGACTCGCGGGCGTTAAGCGCGTCGCTCCGGAACGCCGCGATGGCTGTATCGGCTGCCTTGTCCTCGTCTTTCGACCGTTTGGCTTTCGTTCCGATGAACTTCTCGTACGCCTTGGGGTTCTCCTTGCGGAAAGTGACCAGCAGCTCGGCAATCTTTCCCGCGAAAATTGGGTTAAAGAAGACGAGTTGCGGCGTCTGCCCCGTGGCCTCGACGTCGCCAGCGGATGTCGCCCCTCCTTCCTTCGTCCCACCTTCGTCATCGGCTTCAGCCTTGGCCTCCTTTTTGAACTGGGCCGCGATTCCAGCTTTCACCCCTTGAAGCTCGGCCTCGGGGATGCCGCCGAGCTTTTGCAACGCCTGAGCCACGAGCAGAGGAAGGTACTTGGTCCGCTTGGCGAGCCCCTCCCCGAAGGCGGCCTCGAAATAAGTGGACGTGCGGATGTTGCGCTTGAGGCACTGGCTGCTGATCCGCCCTCGCGTCACGCCGCCGAAAAGGCACTTCTTCGGCTGGCCGGTGTCGTCTCGGTTGAGGTTGCCAGGGGGCATGCTTTGTAACATGTGGATTTGCACAAACATGAAATCTCCTTTGGTGTGTTGACGGTTTGAGGGTGCTTCGTTACTCGATCACTTCGTTGAGAAACTGGCACAGGCCGGGCCAGTCGATGCCGGCGGCGGGCTTGCGCGCAATGAATCTGCGGATGATCTGACGCAGTTCTGCTTCCAGTGTGTCGCCGGTGGGGAGGCCGCGGGGGTAGGTGGCGGCTTGGCCCTTCCTGCGCTTGCTGGGAAGTTGTTTGGTGGGCAGTTCCGTCCACGGCTCGAAGCGCGCACGGTAGGCAGCGCCCGACATGGGGCGATATTTGCCCGCCGAGGCCATCAGCTTGAGCACCATCCAAGCAGCTTGGCGGGATGGGAGGGACTTGTACCTGTTTCTGAGAGGCCAATGGAGGCCGGTAAAGATATCAAACGCTTCAGTCCCCTCCTCCATCGACCTGTGCGCGGCGGAGGTCAGTACACCCCATGCCCCGGAATCAAGTGTGGTGGCGGCCCGGACAAATGCGAGGCTTCCGGAGGTGGGCTTGGTATCAATCGCGTCCAGAGGGTTGGGGGCGCGTTGGTCGCCGACGAGACAGGCAACCGACTGAGCGTGTGCAATTCCGTCGAACCCTTCCACGCTGGCGCTGCGATGGTCGTAGGGCTTGGCTTTGTTGTCCGTGCAAGGGATCACGACAAACCAGTGGCGATGAGTTGGGTTGGCCTGTTGGACGAGGGAACGATATTGGGTGTCGCTCTTTGTGCGCCCGAAAAGACTTGCAACGTCGCTTTGAACGGCAGCCATTTCCTCATTGTTGCTCTTGGCCGTGACAAATGGTTTTTTCTCCGCGTAGAAAGCCGCCGGGTCGCGCCACTTGAAGACGCCTTGTTTCTTTTTTGTTACTGGGTCTTTCAACTGGACCGTCTCGGCATTTGCCGCGATGACGACGCTTCCGAGCAGGTGTGCATTGGCGTCGCCACATCGCCAACACGGCCCGACACGATCTGGCAATCGTCCAAGGACCCTCAGCGGATTCCATGTCAATGCTTCGAGATATGGGACAGCCTTTGCTCCATCCGATGGCTTGAACTGCCCGGTCCATTTGGCGCTGCCCACCTCGCCGGAGAGTGGGACGATGTTCATGCCAAGTGTAGGTACAAGACTCTCGCCCATCGCCAAAGCAACGACAGGCGGTGGCCCATGAATAGCGGCGCTATAGGGTTGTCCTGGACTCTGCCAGAAGGGAACGAGTCTGAGGAGCCCAGCGGTGAAACATGCCGGACAAATGGAAAGACATTCATCATCCCCATGGTGGAAATGGGCGACGTTTGTTCCTCGCGTCATTTCGGTAAAGAGGAACGCCGGAGAACTTCCCGTCTTGACGTTGGCCAGTGTGATGTCCTGAAGAAACGGTCTCTTAGGGTCGAAAAGGTTAAAACATCCCGCCTCCGCCTCGATGGCATCCAAAACCGCCTCCGGCACCGATCCGGCGAGCAGTGCCGCCCGCACTTTCTCAACGCCCCCACCCGCGTCCGCCTTCCAGTAGAGAAGCGTTAGCAAAAACCGGTGCGCCGCGAAGACGTCCAACGGACTAGACGCAACAATTCGGTGCAATCTCCCACTCTCCCGCAAAGCCCGGAGTGGTGATGTAATTACTAGATGGCCGTCAAGGTCGGTCACATCGAGCCAGGGGGTTGTCAACACGTTCCACTCTGCGGCAATGCAGGCTGCGGTGGGGTGCTCTTTTTCAGGGGGCATGATTTAGGTTGCCAGCAGTGAGAACTTTTGTTTCAGCGAAGCGGTACTTTCGCAGGCAATGGTTTGAGGAGCAAATCCGGTTACGACGCTCTGGAAGTCTCCGCCATTCAAGCCCCTTTAAAAATGGGGTCTGACGACAGCATGTCGTCTAGCCCACGGAAGCCGAACTGGCTGCGTGGTAGGAAGTAGCGATTGGGCTGCCGCAAGTTAACGTTCTCTAACATGCAATAGGTTTGGGGCTTAGGAAGCAGACGGAATGCAACTGAGTGTCATAAGGGGTCACTTTTGAGCATTTTGAGCAGCGTCGGATAGAGCTTACCCCGGCGGTGGTTGAACCGGAACTTCGTCTCTTTGAGGTGCAGGTAGGACGTGTGCTGCGGGACACCGTTGAACTTCGACGGCCGCCGCTTTGGCATAGGCCCGGAAGCTTTCGATGCCGTTGATGTGGCTCTTACCCCTGGCGAACTGATTTCGGCCGTGCTGGATCCGCAGATGCTTCTCGTAGCCGACATCCACCAGCCCGGCTGGCCGTAGTTGCCGGCTCCGGAGCCGATGCGCGTGGGCCTGACCTCTCGCGCACCAACGCAGCAACCCTGGCGGGGTACTACGCCCGCACCGAATGCGTTCTCGACCACGCCCGCGATTGCCAGCCAGATATTAGCAATATCTAAAAATCACTGACACCGTGTCTTGGATATCTTCCCGTGCTGGGTGAATCACGGCCTCGTTGCAGCGTCAAGTCTTACTTTGTGACACCGTGTCTTAGACAGCCCTCGGAACTCGGCCCATCACACCGTTCAGGCCGATGCCGTCAGAGAGGGCCCCGGGGTTGCTCCGACGTCTGCCCTATCTCCAAGCCTGATACCGTGTCGGTCACGCAGTAATTTGCCTGCGTTGCGATTCGCGGTTCAAGATGACCTGGTAGTGCCGCCAGCGATGGTAAGACGGGCATGTGCGGATACCTGCTGAGCTCAGCTGTATTGTGCGGCCGGCTTAGTCTCGATCACCTTTTCGCCACGTATCCACGCCCTCGTAAATGTAATGGGCAAACGGGTGGTCTTTATCCAAGTTCTGACTGTAGGACCACAGCGCTTCGATGCTGCCTTTCGCCCGCGAAAACCGATTCGCGGCTTCAAAGTTCTCGCAGATGGTGGCGTAAGTCTTGTGGTCGCTGACCACCAGCGCAAAGGCCTCTAGTCCGGTGCAGACGTAGTGTGGGGTTCTCACTTTCGTGTGGAAAGTCCGCAGGTGGTAGGAAAGCGGGAACGGGAACGGGATCTCGGGCAGTGTTATCCATGACAATTCCGGCACATGTATGTCCAGGTGGGTTGTCCACGTCCCGTGGATGGCTGCCATCCCCTTGGCATCCACGTCAAAAACGTCGTCACTAAGACCCGGAAGGGACTCCACTGCCAGTCCCGTCGCACTGGGTCCAACCATAAAGAACACGACCAGCTTCATCGGCACGGCATTGGGGATGGCGGGGAGCTCTGCGGGCCGCAGTCTTGACTTGGTTGATCGCGCGGGAACTTTACGGGCCATTTGTTTATCCAGTGGGGCAGTGGTGTCAGGATCTGGCAGGATACCGAGCCCCGCCATCCGACAGCAATCCATCTTTCCCTCGGCCCATGACACCCTGCTGTCATTCGAGGTGTTGCCCGCTTGTTTGCAGACGGTAACCCGCGAAGGCCGAAGAAAAATACGCTGATCGGTCTCGAAGGCCGGCTATTCGGGCCTCCGCAGACACGGTGTCAGAGCGACATTTCTGTCCGACAAGCAATCTTTCGGGATTATTCAGTACCCCCCAAGACAATCTCTGGTTCCTGTTGCGGGCGAATCACGACTTAAAATGGATGCCGCCTGGCATGAGTTGATCCTCGCGGTGACGGGAGCACTGACAACCTGTCAGTGAACTGGATCACGATTGCAGCCACATGGGACTTATGGCCAGATTTCGCGTGACTCCGCGGCTCCTGCCGGCGGCGGAGGTTTGAGTTGCACCGGCAGCCAAATAGCTGCGGCAGAAAATTTTCATCTGCAAAGGTCCTACGGCGTAGCCAAATGGCAGTCCTGACCGATCCAAGGATCCGGGTATCCAGACAAGCGATCGAATTTGCCGAAACTTCTGTAGGAAATCCCCGGAGCACTTCTGCCCATGCCTTCAACACAAAAAGAAGCCAAGTCGATGACGAATGCTTTTATGGATCGCGAATTTCAGGATCGGGTAAAGCTCCTGGAAAAGAAGCTTAAAGCCCAGCTAAATCGAATGCGGGGAGTTGATACTCTAGCTGAAACGGTCCGCAAGAAGCTTGATGGCGACCCAAGGAATGGCGTGACTGAAGGGCGGCCATTGCATGACCGGATTGAAACAGCAGTCTTGAGGCGTGGCTGGGTTTCACCCGTATTCATGCAGTACAAGCGTATTGACCTCACGAATCATCTTGCTGCCCTTAGTATTGCCAAGAATATCCAGTCGTTAGTAGATTATTTACAAACGAGCCCATATGAAGATCGAAAAGTCTTCGTTTCACTGGAAAAAATGCGCGTCGGGCTGACCGGGATACTTAGCACCGCCAGACTTTCGCAGTTGACCGTCGAGGTCCTCGCGCGATTGAGGCTGATGAACCCCGCGCACGCTCAGCGCCAGAAGGGCACAAGAAAAAGGCGGTCTGGACGCAACAAGTGGGAAACCCGAACTCCACCCCAAAAGAAAGCGGATCAAGATATCTACAAACAATACCATCACTACAAGGCGTACGTAGGAGGAAGTGTCGCAGATTTTCGGAACGAGCTAAATCCTGGGCCCGATCTAACTCTTAAAGAACTCCAACAGATTTTTGCGCGTTGTCGGCAGTGGAAACGACGTTCTTTGAAACGTGCGCGGGCGGAACTGAAAACGAATTAGCGATGTGACAGTTATTGACTCGTCGATAATAAAATGTAAATTTTCAAAAAATAATTCCGCCACTTAAAGTGCTGTTGTTGCCGTAAATTTTCCATAAATCGCCATGTGACAGTTGCCGCGTGTGACAAAAACGTCACATCGGGCGCAGATACTCTGCGTATGGAAATACCCCGCAATGCGACATCACGTTATGAGTACCCACCGTTATTACTGCGCCCAAGGCTCGCAGCGCAAGCACTAGGTGTGAGTGAGCGAACCCTTTGGAATCTCACGAAATCAGGTAAATTGCCCGTTGTCAGAATCGGGCGTGCAGTTGCCTACCCGGTCTCTGTACTACAAGCGTTCATTCAGCGGTCGCTCGACGAGTCGGAGGCCAAATGAACCGGAGCAAATCAAAGCGGCCACCGCTTGTAGGTATTACTGTAACTAATGAGTCCATACCGTCATCGGTAAGGGTCATCCGGGGTCCGTTATATCTAAATCGCAGTAAAGAGAACAACGACGTCATTAAGTTACTACCTCCACGCCATGAGAGAGCTATCGACAAGCTACGAGGCTGCGCTCTATGCGTAGGTTGCGATTTGCGCAATGGCAATCGTGTCGACTGGGCGACATTCTGTCATCAGCACCTTCTGTGCCGGGAGTGTGCGGCCACGCTCGCGCGAAAGCGCGAACGCAAGTTCGCGAAGCCGCTTGGAGACTTGCTGAGCAGCAATCCCAAGCACCGCGTGTACGACATCGTCCTGACGGTGCGTGCTGGGTTCGATCTTGACGAACGACTCAGTCATCTCCAAAAGGCCCGTGCATGCATGATGCGCCAAGCTGGTCAGATAAGGCGAAAAGAGAGATTCGGCCGGCTTCAGTTCGCCTCATCTGTGGCGGGGTTCTTTTCCGTCGAGTTCACTCGCAATAAAGAGGGAAAGTGGAACGTCCACGTTCATTGCATCCTCGTCAGCAGACGAAAGGTGTGTCCGGAACTGTTGAAAACTGAGTGGCGCAAGCTGACCGGGGATAGCTACGTGGTTAGCGCGAAACGCATTCGCTGTGACGACAGCGCGGGCCGCCAAGCGTTGCTGTACAGATTGAAGTACGCCCTTAAGGGCAGTTGTGGCTTTCAACCTGCAACCGACGCCGGGCAACTCGCAAGGGGACTTCCACCTCGCGGACTTAATCCCTCCGACAGGGCTGCGGCGTATGTGTCACTGAAGGGTGATCGGGCGCGGCTGCCCCGATTGTTCTTCCCTTTTGGCGCATTTCGTCGACTGCCCAATCCGCCAGGGCGAACGGTTCGACGACTCGCCGGATTTGGTAAGTCGGGCCACCGACCCTGAGCCGACGGACTGAACGTCTCCGGCTCTGAGACGCCGTGTCTTCGTTTATCAAATCTTGCACCTTTGGCTGCTGCCAAGCCAGCGATGAGGAATCCCTTTCATGACATCTCTTCCCAAACCAGAAATAAGTCGGAACCCGGCCAACGGTCCGGAACCTGAGCACCTCAACGATCAGCCCGGTCTGCACCCGGAGTTGGACCTCGTGCCGGTACCCGAATCAATCTTCTTGCCGAATGACAAGATTTTAGATACTGTCTGGCCTGAGCCAGCCTTGAAATCTGTCAGCAAGACCATCTTGGAGTACCTTGCAAGCTCACCAGACTGCCGGAGAGCGATTTCTGGTGCTACAGGAGTCCCAGAGTCCACCCTGTCGCGTTTCGTGGCCGGAAAACGCGGTTTAGACGGCACGACGATCGACAAGCTTGCAAAGCACTTCAAACTCGAACTTCGGCCAAAGGCTGATAAGAAAGGGAAGTGACCCATGGCCAGCATTGGAACAGACAGCAACGGACGGAAACGCATACTTTTCGTGTCGAGTGAAGGAAGCCGAAAAACCATCCGAATCGGCCGCGCGTCAAGGAAGCAGGCCGTCGCATTCAAGGTCAAAGTGGAGTCACTTGTCTCGGCTGGAATCACCGGCTGCACGGATGACGAAACCGCGCGTTGGATGACATCGCTGGATGACCTGACACACAACAAGCTGGCTGCAGTGGGCCTCTTGCGTGCTCGCCAGACCACAGGCGCTGCCACGTTGAAAAGATTTCTGGATGACTACATCAGCAGTCGTACAGACGTAAAGCCGAACACGATAATAGGACTCGGGCAAGCCCGCCGAAATCTCTTGGCATTCTTCAACGAGTCGAAGCGTCTCTCAGACATCACGTCCGGGGACGCTGAGGAGTATTCGCGATATCTCTACGCCAAGTTGTCGCCGAACACCGTCCGTCGGCTTTGCGGGCGAGCGAAGCAGTTTTTCCGATTCGCGGTCAAGAAGCGAATCATCCAAAGCAATCCCTTCGAGGAGCTTGAATCGAACGTAAGAAGTAACCCAGATCGACGGTTCTTTATTACCGCTGAGATGGCATGTCGAGTTCTTGATGCCTGCCCAGACGCAGAGTGGCGACTCATTTTTTGCCTAAGCCGTTTTGGCGGGCTGCGATGCCCCAGTGAGCATCTGGCCCTCAAATGGTCGGACGTGGATTGGGAACGGGGACGGCTCCGGGTGCCATCGCCCAAGACCGAGCACATTGAGGGTCGGGCATCCCGGACAATCCCACTGTTCCCTGAACTTCGTAAAGCGTTACTTGTTGTTTTCGAGGAGGCTCCTGAGGGTGGCGAGTACGTCATCACACGCTACCGACAGCCCAACAGCAACTTGAGGACGCATCTGCAACGAATCATCCAACGGGCGGGGCTGGAATCATGGCCCAAGCTTTTTCACAACCTTCGAGCCACGCGGCAAACCGAGTTGGCTGAAATTTTTCCGGCCCATGTCGTCTGTACCTGGCTGGGCAATACCGAGGACGTTGCCAAGGCTCATTATCTCCAGGTGACGGACAATCATTTTGCCAAAGCCCTGAAGATCGATGCCGTCACAACTGAACAAATCCCTCAGAAAGCCGGGATAACCTCACCTTACAGAACGGGGCTTCAAAGACCGATTAGCGCGGCACAAATTCCGGCACAGCACCCAGCTGAGAGAACTCGCACTGACCAGCACCGGCAAATCGACTTTGCGACTTTTCCGGGTGATTCAGGCCTATGCGAGTCCGTGCGATCAAGTCAGTGGCCTCTATCGGAGTCGAACCGATACGCCGGTGAAGGCGGAGGATTTTGAATCCTCTGCGTCTGCCAATTCCGCCAAGAGGCCGCTTGGGACAGGCAGTTATACCGTTTCCTACCGCCGTGGCAAAGATTGTAT
>JBBRKQ010000107.1:0-12891 GCA_038231815.1 Phycisphaerales bacterium | reverse complement strand
TTGCTGGTGGAGTTGCTGGTGGAGTTGCCCCGGGGGTCGCTGGTGCCACAGGCTTGGGGCAGCCGGTGCTGTTGCTGGTGGAGTCGCTGGCTTTGGCGGAGTCGCCGGAGTGGTTGCAGGTGTAGTTGCAGGTGGTGTCGCCGCTGGTGTGCCGGTCTTGGGGGCGGCAGGAGGTGTCGTTGCCGGCGCTGGTGCTGGTGCAGGTGCTGGTGCAGGTGCTGGTGTGCCCGTCTTGGGTGCTGCGGGTGTGGTGGCTGGTGTGGGCGCGGGCTTTGGTGGAGTTGCCGGGGTTGAACTTGGGTTGGGCTTGGGGGCCGGGGCAGTCGCAGGTGATGCCGCGGGCTTGGGTGCGCCCGCGGGCGCGGGAGTGGATGCTGGCTTGTTCTTGTCGCCACCCAGCAGGCCACCGATGCCGCCACCTAAACCGCCAAGCAAATCGCCCGCGCCGCCCGCCGCACCGCTGATGCCCAAATTTCCCAAAATCCGCGGCACAAATTCAAGAGCAAGCTGGCCGAAGCGGTCAGAATCAACAGCGGTTGTGGGATTGGAAAGCGGGCCGGAGATGCGAATGGGAACGATGATCTCATTGAGCACGGGTGAGACCGCGCCGAGCTGGACTTTGTTAACCTCGCCCAAGATTTTGTTGAGACCGCCGCCGATTAAGGAGTTAATGCCCTTCAGTGAACTGGTTGCCTCGGCAAAGAGTGATTCGCTGGCGAGTGGACCGGGCAAATCGACCGTTGCGTTGATGGTTTGCTTGACCAAATCAACCCCACCGTTGAGCTTGATGATGGGCGGCGCTCCGGTGGAGCCACCGATGATAACGGGAATCTCAATGCCGTCATACCGACCCACACCGTTGACAAAGCGGATGGCAAAGGGCTTGAAGCGTGGCGCGGGTGTGCCGGCGGTCTCGCTGAGACCCAGCTCGCGGGCGTTGGCCGAGAGTGTGTTGGCGAAGAACCCGGCGAAGCCAACCTGGACCACGCCGAAATCAACATCGATATCACCAGTCAGTTTGGACATATCACCATCAATCGGAACCCGCAAGTTGCTGGAGGTGATAACCGCATCACTGGTGACCTCGCCTGCCTTGGGTAAGGCCATCTCGACCTTGGCCGGGCGCGTGGTGCCCGCGGGGAACACTGGTGCTGGTTTTTTAAGCGTACCAAAGATGGGAATTGTCTTGCTAAACCGCGAATCGCTCAGCGCGGTGAATTCAGACAGGCGCACGATCAGCGGATCTGCTGGGGAGAAGATGAGCGTGCCGTTTTCAATCCGGCCTTTGGCGCGGAAGGCGGTGCGATCGGACTGCAGCTTGGCCTCAACCAAGCCGGGGGTTGTGTTGGTGGTGGTGACAACGTTTGAACCAGCCGCCGCGCCGGGCGGGCGAGCGGTTGAGACATTGGTGGCGTTTGCCGAAACATTGAGTATCTTGCCGAGAAGATTCTCGAGATTGGAAACCGAATCAATCCCGAGCAGCGCAAGGAATGCAGTAGGAATGGCCTTCTCAACGAAGGTGAGGTTGAAGCGGGCGGCATCAACTTTGATGTTGCCGTTCGCATCGGCCAGGTTTACTGCGGAGCCGCCCAGGTTGATGTCCGTGATGGTTTGTGGGGCAGGGGCGACCGGAGCCGCGGCCGTTTTTGCTGCGTTCGGTGCCAATGAAGTGGCAGCCGGGGTACTGATGAGCGACTTGATGTTACTGGTCAGGGCAATGGTGCCGGGCGTGTCCTGCAAAAGTTTGATGCTGACACCCGAAAGATCAAACTTGTCGGGCTGGGATGCGGTCGCGGCTTTGACATCGGCGGTCAGCCGATCAACATCGGCTCCGATGTCCATCGCAAACACACCGGGCTTGAGCAGGCCGGTGCCATCGTTCTTGCCGGGAGCAGACTCTGGCTTGGGCAGCGCAAACTTGAGGGAGCGAATAGCAAGGGAGATGTTGGGCGAGTTGGTAATCGTCAGCCGCGTGGCTTCGGCAGCGGGGGCAGCGGTAGTTGCTGCTGCGGGCTTGGGGGCGAGCAGGTTTTCGCTCAGCCACTTGCCATCAGCAGCCCAGGTGATGGGCTTACCCGCGGTAATGGCCACGGTGCCCGCGGCTTGGTCCATGGTCAGGGCGAGATCCTCGGCCTTGAGCTTGGGTGTGATGGCGGCGAGTGTGACCGCCAGCGGCGCTGCAGCGGAGGGACGCTTGGCGGTGATGGTGATGGTGCCAGTATCACCGATTGCGCCGGTGATGTATCCGGGTTTACCCAAGAAAGTATCGGCCTGGCGGCCATCGATGTCTTTGAGGCTGAGTGTGCCATCGACCGATGAACCATCGGGCAGGAACTTGCCGGAGCCAGCGAGCGTGGCAACGGTGGCGTTGTCGCGGATGATGGTTGCCGAGAGTGTTGCCTCGGCCAGATCGGTGCCACTCTTGCTCGGGGCAAGAGACTTGAGCGGCAGCTTGCCCGTGGCGGCGACGTTCTTGATGCCACCGGCGATGATCTGATCACCGACCTTTGCACCAGTGACAGCAACATCACCCACGGTGATGGTGGCCACGGCGGTTTCGGTGCTGCGGGCGAAGTCGGGGGAGAGCGTGAACTTGCCGGGTTTGCCGTCACTGCCTGCCGCGGCCCGGGCCAGGGGGATGCTCAGCGGCGTGATGGCGAGCTGGATTCGCGCTGGCCCGGAGAGGCGAGCACCGTTTAGATCAGCTTCGTTTGCACCGGCAAATTGCAGTCCGCCGCGGAGCACGGCATCGGTGATGTTGGTGATTAGTTTAACCTCGCCGAGTTTGATCGCATCGGCCCCGAGTGCGGCCTTGATGCTGGCGGAGGTTGGGCCGTTGTCGGCACCCTTGCCGGCGATGGTGAGGTTGATGTTCTGCTCGGTGGCGGTCGATGGCGTGGCGAGCGTGATGTTGATGGTGTCGCCCAGGAGACCATCAAACAAGCCTTGCGCGGATGCGGTTTGCTTTGAGAGTTTGCGGAGAAGCTCGGCTGGGACATCGTTGATAGCGATGTTGCCAGCAAGTCGTGCGGTGCCGATGGAGGGAAGCTCCGCTGCGCCGGCGACCACGGGTGAGGCGATGTCTCCCATGACGGTAATCAGCTGCGGGCCGCGGAGACCGGTGTGGGTGAGGCGGCCGTTGATATCAATCTTGGGCAGTGCTGTGGCGCCGGTGGCGGCATCGGCAAGCGCTGCGGAGAAGCTGAGTGTGTCAAGCCGGACGGTGATGCGCTCAGCCGCGGGCTGGCCAGCCGGAAGTGGCTGCGGTGTAGCGCCCGCGGCGGTGACGACAACGCCCTGTGCGGCGGGCATGGACACGGTGAGGTCGCTGATGCTGGCGGCGATTTTGCCGGAGGGGCCGGAGGCCGCGGGCGTTGCAGCTGCGGTTGTAGCTGCGGTTGCGGGTTTGGCGGGAGACAGCGGGTAGCGCAGATCGGAAATGGTGACATCAACCTGGCCGTTGCCGCTGGTGGTGATGCCCGAATCTGCGGCCTTGTCGGCCAGAATGCGGCCAAGGGCAGCGCTGACTTTGGCGATTTTCAGTGAGATTGTGCCGCGGCTGGTCAGCAGATCACCATCGATCGACAGCGGCGCTGCGATCGTGAGGTTCTGGCTGGAAACGGTGAGATCCGCAGTTGCCTTGCGTGCGGCGGGCGCTGCGGGGCTGCTGGCGCTGGCCATTCCGGTGGCGTTCAGCTTGGCGCTGAGCTGGAGTGTCGGCCCGACATCTTCCGAAAGCTGCAGCGGTGCGCCGGCAGCGGTGATGAACGGCTGAATGAGCGTGGTGGAGAAACCATCGATGGCGATATCGGCATCAATGCCATCGGGCCCGGCGGTGCGGGGCTTGCCGGCTGTGTCAAGCAGGCCGGTGGCTTTCGCGCTGATGGTGAGCTTGCCGGCGCTCGCGCCATCAAGCGTTGCGGAGGTGCCGCCGGACAGTGAGAGGCCATCGGCCAGTCGCGTGGTGGAGAGGTTTACAAGCAGCGGTGCCGCGGCGAAGCTGCGGGCGGCGGGCTTTGTGCCGGTGGCGGTGGGTGCCTGCGCGACGGTGCCGCTGGTGGCGGTGGTAGAGAGGGCGATGTCAAGAACGCCTGCGGACATATCGGCCGCGGGATCTGTCGGCAGGTCAAGCTTGGTGACGGCGAGGTTGATTGATGGATACGCAGTCACGCTGATGCCGGCCTGGTCAAGGGCGCGCTTGCCAGCGGGCAGTCCGGCGACGAAGGAGGTGTCCTTGATCGCGATATTGATTGGCCTGTCGAGCATCAGCCGGCTGGAGGCGATTTTAACTGCGCCCACCGCGGTGAGGTTGCTGGCACTGGCATCAAGCGAAGCGGTGGCGTTTTGCATGTCACCATCGATACCGGCTTTGAGCGTGAGACTCTGGCCGATGGCGCCGGAGAGCAGACCGTTTTGGTTGGCCAGCGCATCGACCAGGCCCATGGGCAAGCCGGTGATGTCAATAGTGCTCTGGGTTTTGGCTTTGGAGATGGTGAGAACGCCATCCGCACCGGTGATGCCATCGATGACCGAGCGAACCTTCATCGCGCCGGGCGTGTTTGGTGCCGAGCCTACAAAGCTGGTCAGGCCGGAATCAAGCTCGATACTTGCGGTGCCACCCTTGGGGCCAGCGGCAGCGAAGCGAATTAGGCCTTTGAGCTTGTCAATGCTCGCCTGCTTGACGGCAACGGTGGTGGGAGACGCTTTCTCGGAATAGGTGATGTTGACGGCGGTGATGTCAAGCACAGCGGCGAGCTGCGGAGGGAGTTTGGTGGGCGCCGCAGCGCTGGCAGCGGTGGCAATGGGCCCGGGGGTTGCGCCGGGGGGCGTGGCCACGGCATCTAACAAGTTAAGCTGGCGGGAACCATCGGCCTTGATGGTGGAGATGACATCAACATTGCCGCCGAGCTTGAGGGTGCCCAAATCACCAATGCCGCCGAGGGCCTTTAGGATGCCCATCGAAGACTCAACACTGAGCAGGGCGACGACCTGACCGGCGGGGTCTTTTAGCTCGATAGAGCCGATGGAGATGGGGCCTGTCCAACTGAGCGAGACGTTGGAAACGGTGAGGGTGCCATTGATTTTGCCCTTGGCAGCGGAGTTGATGATGCCCGGGGCGACTGCTGAGGCGATGGTTGGACCGAGCAGGATGATGCCGAGGCCCAGCGCCACTGTGCCGCCTGCGACGACCAGCAGGGCGAGCTTGAGCTTGGAGCGTTTGGGAGAAGCGGCAGTATTTGGTGGTGTGTTGGACATAAAGAAGCGATCCCGAAGGCGGGTGAAGGGGTCAGAGCGAGGCGAACGTGCTGCAACGGGGGTGTTCGCCGGGAGTTGCGGACCGGATGAATGAACGGTTCATAATGGCCACATGGGCCGCGGGGCTGGACGGGAAATTGTACGGGATTTGGAAGGATTTGCGATGCGAAAAATGATATTCCGCCGGTGAGGGCTGCGCGCGGGTGCATCCGCTGCTGCCGGGGTGTTCGCCGCATTTGCCTGCGGGGCGCTGCTGCAAGTGTGCCGTAATTCGCGTCCGAAGCCGTGTTTGGGCGAAGTTCCTGCGGTGCGCAGCGCGGGTTGTTGGCTCGGGCTGCGCGCTGTGTGGCCCTCTGGAGATTTTTGTGATGAATCGAAACGAATTCAATCAGGTATCACAGTGCACCGGCGGCGCTCCGGCATCGGGACATTGGCTGGCACGCAAGTGGCGGGGTGTGCCGCGACTGGCCGTGGTGATGGCGCTTGCCGCGGGTGTGTGTGGCGTTGCTGCGCCGGTGTGCGGGCAGCCAACGCCACTGGGCACGGCGTTTACGTACCAGGGCGAGCTTGCCACCGCGGGGGTGCCTGCCAATGGGGGGTATGACATTCGCTTTAAACTGTTTGATGCCGCAGCGGGCGGGACGCAGATTGGTCCGACGTTGTGCGTGAACAACTTGCAAGTAGCGGGCGGCCGGTTTGGAGCATCACTTGACTTTGGCGCTGTGTTCACAGGCCAGAAGCGGTACCTTGAAATTGAGGTGCGTACCGATGCTGGCCTGGACTGTGGTGTAGGAGCCGGGTATGACACGCTTGCCCCGCGGCAAGAACTTACTGGCGCGCCGCAAGCGAGCTTCGCGATCACTGCCGGGAGCATCTCAGGCGCTGCGCCTGTGACGCTGAATAATGCGGGCAACTTGTTTGGTGGCGACGGTGCGGCGATCACGAACCTAAATGCAGCGAATATTGCAAGCGGCACACTGAGCGCTGCGCGAATGCCAACAAACTGGGCCGCGGGTGGAGACCTGACGGGCCTGTATCCGAGCCCACAGATTGCCGCCGGTGCGGTGACAGATACAAAGATTGCCTCGGTAAGCTGGGGAAAGCTCACGGGAACTCCGTTTGGCGTTACGACTGCCACCGCACGCGTGCTGGTGGCATGGGGCGACACCGGGTACACGCAAACTGCGGTGCCAGCGCTTACGGGCGGGCTCACGTTTAGCGCCATAGTGTGCGGCGGCAACCACACGCTTGGCCTGCGCAGCGATGGCACGATTGCGGCTTGGGGCAACAACGATGCATCGCAGCTTGCCGTTCCCGCACTCACGGGCGGCCTCACGTACACCGCGATGGCGGCCGGTGACCGGCACAGCTTGGGCCTGCGCAGCGATGGCACACTTGTGGCCTGGGGCTATAACAACTTTGGGCAAGCAACTGTGCCCGCGCTGGCACAGGGCGTTACGTATACCGGCGTTGCCGGTGGCAACTTGCACAGTCTGGCCATTCGCAGCGATGGCACAGCAATTGGCTGGGGAAACAACGATTTTGGGCAGGCAACCGTGCCCGCGCTGCCACAGGGTGCACGGTACGCCGCGGCGGCCGGGGGCGGCATTCACAGCCTGCTGCTGCGCAGCGATGGCACAATCACGGCGTGGGGCAACAACGACAACGGCCAGACCACTGTGCCAGCGCTTACCGGCGGTATCACGTACACGGCGGTGGCTGCCGGATACTCGCACAGCGTGGCCCTTCGCAGTGATGGCACAATCACGGCGTGGGGCAACAACGCGAACGGGCAGACGGTGGTGCCAACGCTCAGTACTGGCGTTACTTACACGGCGGTCGCGGCGGGGTATTACCACAGCGTGGCCCTGCGCAGTGATGGAACAGTGGTAGCGTGGGGCAACAGTGGCAGCGGCCGCACTACCGTGCCGGTGCTGCCAGCGGGCGAGCGGTTTACCAGCATTTCAGCGGGCGCATCACACAGCGGGGCAATTCGTTTCCGGCCCAGCGGCCTGTCGCTGGATGCACCGCTCACGGCCAGCTCAATCTTTGGCAACGGCAGCGGGCTGACCGGGGTGAACGCGGCAACATCCGCGGTCGCCACCAACGCAACGCAGTTGAACGGGCAGGCGGCAGCGTTTTACACCAGCGCTGCCAACCTCACGGGCACACTGCCGGGGGCCGCGCTCAGCGGGACGTACACGGGGAACCTGAACCTCAGCAACGCGGGCAATGTGTTCGTGGGCTCGGGTGCTGCCTTAACGCTGCTAAATGCGACAAACATTGCGACGGGAACATTGGCGGCGGCCCGGCTGCCGACAAACTGGACTGCGGCGGGCGATTTAACCGGCTCGTATCCAAACCCAACGATTGCCGCCGGAGCGGTGACCGATACCAAGATTACATCGGTGAGCTGGAACAAGGTCACCGGTACGCCGTTTACACCAACCGCGGCGACGCGGGTGATCGCGGGATGGGGACGCAGCAGCGATGGACAAACAACCGCACCGCTGCCACCTGTGGGAATGACTTACACCGCCGCGGCGAGTGGGCGGTATCACGGTCTGGGCCTGCGCAGTGATGGCACGGTTGTGGCGTGGGGGCAGACTCTTTCAGGGCAAACCACGGTGCCCCCGCTGACGGGATCACTGACGTACACCGCCGTAGCGGCAGGTGATTTTCACAGCTTGGCCCGGCGCAGTGATGGCACGATCGCGGCGTGGGGGCAAAGTGGCTCGGGCCAGACTGCGGTGCCAGCGCTCACGGGATCACTGACGTATACGAGCATGGCCGGAGGTTTTGCGCACAGTTTGGCGGTGCGCAGCGATGGCAC
Organism: Phycisphaerales bacterium; assembly: GCA_038231815.1. Taxonomy (GTDB): domain Bacteria; phylum Planctomycetota; class Phycisphaerae; order Phycisphaerales; family UBA1924; genus CAILKP01. The sequence goes on along the minus strand of JBBRKQ010000107.1, from coordinate 4,802 downwards.
GGTGGCGGCGTGGGGTTTTAATGGCGACGGTCAGACGGCGGTGCCCGCGCTCACTGGCGGGCAGACCTACACCGCTGTTGCAGCCGGTGGCGCGCACAGTCTGGCACTGCGCAGTGATGGCACCATCGCGGCGTGGGGCCGCACCGCTGAGGGGCAAATAACGGTGCCAGCGCTGACAGGAGCGCTGCGGTACACGGCTGTTTCAGCGGGCTTTGCCTTTGGCATTGCGCTGCGCAGCGATGGTGCTGTGGTGGCGTGGGGGCGAAATGTTGAGGGGCAAACAACGGTGCCGGAGCTGCCTCCCGGGGTGACGTACATCGCCGTGAGTGCGGGGTATCAGCACGCCGTGGCGCTGCGAAGTGACGCTGTAGTGGTGGCGTGGGGGCTAAGCGCCGATGGACAAACGACCGTGCCCACAGCACCGGCGGGCGAGCGGTACACCGCCGTGGCGGCCGGTGGGTTTCACACGCTGGCGATTCGCAATCGGTCGGCATCGTTTATCATGGATGGGCCAATCACGGCAACAGGCTTTATTGGTGATGGCAGCGGCCTGACGGGGCTTGTAGTGCCAACAGCAACAAACGCCACGCAGCTTGGCGGGCAGCCCGCAGCGTTCTACACCGATGCAGCAAACATTAGTGTCGGCACGCTGGCTGATGCGCGGCTGTCAAGCAACGTTGCTCTAAAGAGTGCGGCCAACAACTTTGCTGACTTTGCCAACACCTTTGCCGGCAGCGTGGCCATTGGTGCCACAGTGCCAACTGCACAGTTGCATGTGAGTACCAACGCCATTGGCGCAGGCTGGCAGGTCCGGCTGGCCAATCGCAGCCCGTTTGCAGATGGGTTTGAGGCAGGCCTGCGCGTGTCGGACTCGGGGTACTTTGAGCTGACCAGCCAAATTACCGGGGGCAGCGGCGTGGCGAGGCTGGACAACGCGGGCGCATGGTCAATCTCATCGGACCTGCGACTAAAGATGGACATTGCCCCGGCAACCGGCAACCTCGATGCAGCGATGCGGCTGCGGCCGGTGCACTTTCGCTGGCTGGCGTCTGGTGCTGGCGGCAAGCTGGATCGCGGCTTCATCGCCCAGCAGGTGCGTGAAGTGCTGCCAGAGTTTGTGACCGGTGCCGAGGAGCGCGAGAGCCTGACGGTGAATTACGCGCAAATGTCTGTTGTTGCCATTGGCGCTGTGCAAGAGCTCGCGGCAAAGAACGATGCGCTCCGGCAGGAAAACAAGGATATCAAGCAGCGTTTGGCGGCGGTGGAAGCGGCCCTGGCGCAGCTGGCCGCGGAGCGTGGCTTCGAGCGGAAGTAACCGATGGGGCCGAGGGTGCGGCCGAGTGGCAGCATTGGTGAACACATGGAGACAGGTGGTTGGGCAGCGGCGGGGGGCTTGTTTGCTTTGTTTTGTTTTTCAATGATCGGACACACTATGAATCAAGTGACACTTGCCTCGCGGATATTGGTTCTGGCCGCCATGGCGGCTGCGCTGCACATCGGTGGCGGTGAGCGATTCGCGGCAGCGCAGGGCCTGCCTGTGGGCACGGCGTTTACCTATCAAGGTGAGCTCTCAAGCTCTGGCGCGCCCGTTAGCGGCCTGCATGATGTGCGCTTCAAGCTGTTTGATGCTGCCAGCGGTGGCGCGCAGGTTGGCGGCACGCTGTGCGTGGACAATGTGCAAGTGAGCGATGGGCGGTTTGGTGCATCGCTGGATTTTGGACCCGTGTTCGCCGGGGGCAGGCGATATCTTGAAATTGAAGTGCGCCTCGATGCAGGGCAGGACTGTGCAAGCGGTAGCGGTTACACCGTGCTCTCGCCCCGGCAGGAGATCACCAGCGCGCCAAGCGCCACCTTTGCCAGCACCGCCGCAACACTGACTGGCACCGCCCCTGTGATACTGAGCAACGCGGGCAACACACTGGGCGGCAACGGCGCTGCGATTACCAACATCAGTGCCGCGAACATTGCAACCGGCACGCTGGATGGATCGCGAATGCCGAGCAACTGGCAGGCCGGTGGTGACTTGATGGGGCTGTATCCAAATCCGGTCATTGCCAATGGCGCGGTGACGGATGCCAAGATTGGCAGTGTGGGCTGGAGCAAAGTGACGGGCGCACCGTTTGGCACGGTAGCGGCGGGCGCCGCAGCGCTGCTGGCTTGGGGCTTTAACGGCACCGGGCAAACGGTGGTGCCCGGGCTTGATCCCGGCGTTACGTACACGGCTGCTTCCGGTGGCGGGTTTCACACGCTGGCCTTGCGCAGCGACGGTACCGCCGCGGCGTGGGGCAACACCTTTGATGGCCGCACCAATGTGCCCGCATTGCCGCCGGGTGTGGTGTACACCGCACTCTCCGCTGGGTATGAGCACAGCATGGCCCTGCGCAGTGATGGTGTGGTGGTGGCGTTTGGCAACAATCTCTCCGGGCAAACGGTTGTGCCCGCTTTGACAGCCGGTGTGACGTACACCGCCATCGCCGCGGGCGGGGCGCACAGCCTCGCACTGCGCAGTGATGGCACCATCGCGGCGTGGGGCCTGAGCACCTCGATGCAGACCACGGTGCCGGCGCTCCTAGCGGGTGTTACATACACGGCCGTGGCGGCGGGTCGCAATCACAGCTTGGCCTTGCGAAGTGACGGCACAGTGGCGGCGTGGGGGCTCAATACTTCGAATCAGACGATGGTTCTCGCAGCCCCTGTTGGGCTGGTGTACACAGCGATTGCCGCCGGTGGCTTTCACAGTTTGGCGCTGCGCAGCGATGGTGCGGTGGTGGCTTGGGGCCAAAGCACCGCCGGCCAGACCACGGTGCCCGGGCTGGGCGCCGGGGTAAGCTACACCGCGATATCCGGCGGCAATGCGCACAGCGTGGCGCTGCGCAGCGATGGCACATTGGTGGCATGGGGCAGTAACTCCAGCGGGCAGATGAACGTGCCGCCGCTGACCGCGGGCGAGCGCTACACCGGAATCGCCGCCGGCAGCGACCACACGCTGGCGCTGAAAGTGCGACCCGCCGGTATTGTGTTTGATGGACCGATTACGGCCGCTGCGCTGGTGGGCAACGGTGGCGGGCTTACGGGCGTGAGCGCCGCGACGGCCACGCTGGCAACCACCGCTGCCGATGCGATGCAGCTTGGCGGGCAACCCGCGGCGTTCTACACCAGCGCAAGCAACATAAGCACAGGAACACTGGCCGATGGGCAGCTTTCGGCGAACATACCGAGGCTAAGCATCACCAATAACTTTGCAAATGTAACGAACACCTTTCTGGGGAGCATTGGCATTGGCACGGCTGCGCCAAGTTCAAAGCTGCACATTACCACCCCGGCGGTGGGCACCGCATGGCAGATGAAGATGACCAACACCGCGGCGGGCGCGGCGGGTTCGGAAACTGGCATGAGGGCTTCGGACACTGGATTCTTTGAAATCACAAACAAACTTACTGGCTTTACGGCGTTTGCGAGGTTGGCCGCAAACGGCACCTGGTCAGCATCATCAGACTTGCGGCTGAAGACAAATATTGAACCGGCAACCGGCAACCTAAACCTGGCGATGCGTCTGCGGCCGGTCCACTTTCAATGGCTGGCCGATGGGACAAGCGGCAAGACGGACCTGGGCCTCGTCGCGCAGGAAGTTCGCGCGGTGCTGCCGGGACTGGTGATCGGTGATGAGAGCCGCGAAAGCCTGACGGTGAATTACGCGCAACTCTCGGTCGTGGCCATCGGGGCGATACAGGAACTCAAGGCCGAGAATGCAGCGATGAAGAAACGGCTGGAAGCATTGGAGTCGCGCTTGGAGAAACTTGCCCGCTAAGGCCGGTTCGTTTTTCGCGGAACGGAGAGGTGGATGCAGAGAGATGGATGCAGAGAGATGGATGCAGAGAGATGAGCGCAGAGGGCGCGAAGGTTTTAAGGCAAGAAACGCAGAGGAAGACGGAAGCAGAATTCGATTGGTTCAAGGCAATCGCGCGGCAGAACCTCACCACATACAACGCGTTCATTCGTCGTATCCACACGAACTTCTTGCTCGCATTTCCCCAAAAAATTCCTCTCTGCGTTCCTTGCCTTAAAATCTCCGCGCCGTCTGCGTTCATCTCTCTGTATCGTTGCGTTTATCTGTATGCTTCGCTCTTGGACAACCCCTCGCAGTGACGTCCCGGCGGACACATCGTCGCTCGAAAGCACAAGAGACAGATCGCGGCGGCAAACCGTGACCAAAGATTCACCATACGATGGTCCATGCCCCACGACCGCATCATTGCCATGAACGTGACCGACCCCGCCGGGTACGACCGCTACCGGGCCGCGATGAAGCCCATCCTCGCCCGCTACGGCGGCAGCTTTCGCTACGACTTTGTCATCGCCCAAACGCTGGTCTCCGCTTCCGACCATCCCATCACGCGGGTCTTTGTTCTCTCGTTCCCTGACCAAACTGCCGAAGCCGCGCTCTTTGCTGATCCGGGCTACTTGGCCGTTCGCGCTGAACACTTCGTGGCCTCCGTCGATGGGTTCACCACCCTGGCGCAGGCTGCTCGGGAGTAAAAGCCGGGCATCTCCGTGGATGACCCGTGTACAGCCACCCAGTTATCTGGACGATGCTCCAACTCAAACTTTGCCAGAGGGACAGCCCGATGTCCTCGCCGGGCCGATAAGCGGCGGAACTCCGGTGTTTTTCTGTGAACCGGGGTGGTTGAATCTCCGTTACGTTGTACACTCAATGCAGTCTGCGAGCCACCGGTTTGGCTGGGGTTCGGAGTCGGCCTTGGGTTTGGCCCGGAATGGGCCAAAGGCTGTGCGACCGACCGTTG
>JBBRKQ010000106.1:0-13032 GCA_038231815.1 Phycisphaerales bacterium | reverse complement strand
CCTCTCTCCCGACGGCACCGTCGATGGCTCCGACTTTATCGCCTTCATCAACGCATTCGCCGCTGGGTGCTAAAAAAAATCTGATCTTTTCTGGTTTCTGTGCAATACGGCCAAGGCTTTGTCGTTGGCTGTTACAGCCCACACACAGGCTCGACATCGTTCGCGGTGCCGGGCCTGTGTTATTTTTGTAAAAACCGGCTTTTGGAATCTTTGCGGGTACCGCCCGTTCACTTGACCCAACACACGCTCACCCAGAGGTCAGGAGTTCACAAAGGGATGAAAATGCCGGTGCTTACCCTATTTTATACCTAACCGTCTCGCCTTCCCTTTACTGCCGGCCAGCCTTGCCGCCCTGCCAGCGCCTCCAGCCTCACGGCATGGTTCGGCGTTTGTCACTGGAAACTGCCCCTTGCCTTCCCGTTCCTCACCCATTCCTGGGGTTCCTCTACTCCCATCCCCACATTCAACCCCGCATCCCCTCCGTCCCTACGCCTTAGCCTGCCACCAGCACCGGCCACTCCGCACGCCCTCCCGGAATCTGCAGCGCCTCCAGCAAGCCTGTCGCGACAAACAGAACCCGCTTGGTCCCATCCGCCTCGGTCCGCAGTGTCAGGTGCAGCTCGCCACCGGCCGTGTCCATGTGCACTAGGTCGCCAAGCTGTACTGTCCGCACTGCAGCGCCCTCGCCAAGGCTGTACTCGTGGCCATCCACATCCACGCCCGTCGGGTACGCCATTCCACCATCAACCTTCCAGCACACGCTGGCAAGCATTCGCCCGCCACACCCGGCCACACCACTGGGCACGCCCGCGCACGCCACCGGCCACGAAATCGCCAGCGCCGCCGTTGCGGGCTTGCTGGTGCGAGTCGGTTGGTTGTTTGTCAGCATCTGGCTCATGGCTCACTTCCGGTTTCAACGGTCACATACGGACCACACAAATGCACACATCAATTCAGGCAAACAGCGTTTCCCAACACAAAAACACCAAACTTTCCAATCGTCGCCGCTCTAGTCCTGCTGCGCTACAGCCTCGGCAACATCCCGCAACTGGTCCGGCCGCATTGATGCAAGCCGCGAGCCCAGTTGCTCAACCAACTTAATCAACTCAATCATCGCATCCACCCGCGAGTTATGGGATACAGCCAAACTGCTCACCGCTGGCGCACCAAGCGCCTCATTGCCCGGCCGCGCTGCCTCGGTCACATCGCGCAGTTCATACAAAGATTGCAACACCGGCTGCACCTCACGCTTCATCCGCTCACGCGCCACCGCCTGCAGCAGCGCCCACACATCCTGCTCCGCCCCAAAGTATTCCTTCCGGTCACCCCGCTTGTGCGTCCGCGAGATCAGCCCCCAATCCACCAGTGCCCGCAGAGACATACTCGCATTGCCGCGGCTAATTGCCAGCCGGTCCATCACATCATCCGTGCAAAGCGGCACGCCGGTTATGTACAGCAGTGCGTGCACCTCGGCCATGGTGCGGCTAATCCCCCAAGTCGCGCCCATCTGTCCCCACGTCGCCACAAAGCTGTCCTGCGCCTTCATAATCGCCTCGGGCAAGCTCGCACTGGCCGAGACATTGCCAGCCTCAGTCGCCACGGACTTGGACTCTAACTCCGGACTATGGGAAATCGACTTCATCCTTCTGTAGTATCGCATGCGAACAGCGCCAGTTCCACTAAACTTTCAAAAACTTCCGAAAGTCATGGAAGATCGGCCGGCACCACAAATAGTCCGATATTTATATCGTTTTAGAGGAAAAAAACCCAGGCCAACCTGCCGAGATCGCCAAGCCGCCATCAGCACTCAATAACTCAATCAACCGTTTACTCTGATTCAACCGTCACTTCCAGTTTCTCCGTCCGTCGCTCAAACCGAAAAGTTAGCCCAAGAAACTCCGGCACCCCATCGGGCCGCCAAGTCACCACATCCGCTTGCTGTGTCGGCGTCAGAAATACCCAGTACCGCATGAACACCACGTACTTGCCCGGCTGCTCAAACGTCAAAGCTGCCCCCAGCGGCGACTCGCCACCAAACGGCTCCCAGGCCTGATACCACCACGTCACCCGCTTCCCCAGCCCCGCACCGCTGTTTGCACCACCACCACTCGCAGGCGGCACCACCACACCGGCAGCTTCAACCGGTTCGGCCCAAACCGCATCCAGAAACAGCCCTGCGCTCAAGTACGACGCGCTGCTGTTCGCGATCGGCACTGCCGTCAACAAATCTGGTGGTCCATTGCTGGTTGTCACCAGTCGCACATTCACCGGTGTCGCCGCCAGTATCTTCCTCGGAGCAATCACCCTGACCGGAAATCCAACCTCAAAGATGCGATCGCGCACCTTCGGCCCTAGTCGCGAAACCGGCATCGCCCGGTCCAATTCCTCAATAAACGTCATCCCCAGATCCTTCGGGTCCGCAGCAAATCGTGTCAACACCCGATCAACCACAGCATCTTCCTCCGCAGGGCTAAGCGTTCTTCGCGCAAGGGCCCTGTACAAAAGCCTGTCGCCGCCGCCGCTGCGCTCAGAAATCAGCAGCGCCCAAGTCGGCACCAGCCGCGTCATCCCGCCAATCAATCCAAGGTTCGTCCCCAAAAAAGCGAGTAACGCGATTATGCCGCCACACACTAAAAATCGAAACCGCACAAACCGCTTGCCCCGCCGCACGTCATAGCCCCAGTAATGCGCGCACTCCGGACATTGCAACGGCCGCAAATCAATGTCCCATTCCGCGCAGGTATAGTCGCAGCGGGCGCAGTGCAGCCCATCACCAATCCGGCGTGGCCAGCCGCTGTGAACGAGTGATACCCCCATCGCGATGCAACCCGCCACCATTCCCACAAAAATAAACTTTGTCGGGTCGCCGCCAAGGCTCAGCCATGAAATCGCCGCCGTCAGCAGGCCCGCGTAAAACATCCAACCAGCGCCACGCAGCAAGGCCACCAACACGCCCGGTGGCGGCTTGCCCAGTGAACTTGCCCACGCCTTCGCCTTCGCCCGCACCGCAGCCGGCACCGCAATCGCGCACAGCAGCAACCCCAGCAGCAAGAAAATTGAATCTCCCTGCCAAAGTCCAACACCACTCAGCAGCAGCCCGGCAACAGCGCACCCAACGGCCGCCACCCAAAGTCGGGCGCGGCGCTGCATTGCACGATGTACCGCGGCTGGCGACCCGCTCATGAAGCAGTTTATCGGTGCGGGGCCAGAGTTTCTAGAGGCTAATGTCCACCTCACAAATGCCCATCATCCGCTCATTCGCCGGTGAACCACTCTTCCGCTCACTCCGCGCCTCATGCGGCGATGGCCTCATGGCCATCATCGCTGCGCTCTCACCCGTGCGTGCAGAGCCAAACCCCGCATTTCCAACCACCACCGCCGAAGCGAACCTCACTTTGCGGCGGCTGGCCAAGCAGCCCGTGACACTGCCCCGTCCCGTCTTGCTCCTAAACGGTTATCGCGGACCTGATTTTCAGGTGCTCGTACTTAAAGAGCAGCTACGCCGCCACACCAACGCAAGCGGCAACGACTGGCTCGCAGTCTCGTACCTCACCGCTTCGGACTTGCCCGCCATGGTCCGCAAGGTCATGCGGTGCGTGCAGCAACGCTGGCCAGATCTGCAAACAGTGCCGGGCGAAGCCGCTCGTCGGAGTCTCCCGCTGGATGTTGTCGCCATTTCAATGGGCGGCATCGTCGCCAAGCTCGCGGCCGTTGGCCTCGAATCGGTGGGTCTTGGTGGCCCTGGCCTTACACGGCTCAACATCGCCCGCCTGTTCACCTTGGCCACCCCCCACCAAGGAGCAAAACTGGCCGACAAAATCGCCCCCGACCCCGCCGCGGCCGCCGTGAAGTTCGGCAGCCCACTGCTGGCCCGCCTGCACACCGCCTGGATGAGCGATGAACGCCTGCGCACCATAGAGCAAGTGTGCTACACGAGGCTTGATGACCAGTGGGTCGGCGCAACCCGCGCTGCGCCACCCGGGCGACATCCAATCTGGCTCGAAGGCTGCGGCGCCGCAAGCCACGGCACCGTGAGCCGAGATCCCCGGATACTGGCCGACCTGGCCTTGCGCCTCCGAGGCGAGCCACCACTTTCAAAGGCGAGTCTGCCGCCTCGAGATTGATCACCAATGAGATCCTGCGCGGCAAGCAGTTACCTGCCCGCCGAAGCGTGCAACGTTATCGATGCGCCGGGCCCGCCGCTGATACCGGCTGCGAGTCCCAGACATACACGCGCTGGTCGTACCCGCCGGTCGCCAGAAAACGACCATCAGGGCTCCAAGCCAGCGACATGACGGTGCCGGAGTGCTTGCGAAGCTGCAAGAGTTCGTCGCCGGTTTTGAAGTTGAAGATGCGGGCTACACGATCCTGCGAGCCGACGGCCAGCCGGGTGCCATCGGGGCTGAAGGCCAGGCCCCACACGGTGGCGTGCCAGCCGCTGAGCGTGCGCACTTTGATGCCGGATGCAACATCCCAGAGCTGAACCATCCCGCCCTGGAATCCGAGAGCAATGGTGCGACCATCTTCCGAAATGGCCACCACGTACACAGCATTGGTGGAGTCGTGGTAAAGAGCGAGCTCGCGACCGGTGGCAACCTCGGTAAGGCGGCCGGAGCCATCGCGGTGGCCGGTGATAAGCTGGGTTGAATCCGGTGAAAAGCACGGGCGGGCGATGAGTTTTTCACCCGGCACTTCGATGCGGCACAACGACCGCCCGTCTGTCGCCCGCACCACCAGCACGCCACCATCGGCAAGTCCCGCTGCGACAAACCGTCCATCGGGGCTGAGTTGAACCAAGGAACTTGCGGTAACATGTGCCGGCACCGTCCACCGTGGGGTGAGCGTGCCAAGCTCACCGAGCGACAGACCTTCGCCGACCACGCCCACCGCCCACAATCGTTCATCAAGATTTATCGAGACGGAGGGCCCCGGCTGGGTTTGCTCCGGACTGGCCAGACTGCCCCGTACCGCGTCCCACACCGCCGCTTCGGTGTGGCGCGCCGCGACCAGGAGCCGCGACTGTCGATCAAAGGCCAGACCGAGCACCGGGCTGGCACCGGACGAGAACGAGAAGCCGCCTACCAGTTTCGAGGGATTTGAGTTCCACAATCGGATGCTCGGCTGCTCATCGCTCGACCAGATCTGTTCCTGACCGGCGTGGTTCGGGTCTGCGATGAACCGGACGAAACGAACCGCGGCGCCGTGGCCAAGCAGGACCACCGGGTCATCGGTGCCGGCAACGTCCCAGAGCCGCACTGATTTATCGACCGAGCCTGAAACGAGGTACCGGCCGGCGGCATCAAAGGCGACGGAGTGGATGCGCTGTGAATGCCCCTTGAACATCCTCAGCAGCGCGCCATCCGTGGCGTTGTGCAGTCCGATATCAAAGCCCACAGTCACGGCCAGCATCTTGCCATCCGGTGAAAATCGCACCTTCGATACTTCCGGCGGCATCGAGCGCGCTGTCGGGAAGCGGTAAAGCTCCTTCCATGAACCAACCTGCACGATCACTGTTTCTGGGTACTCGCCAAACGCCAGCAAGCGGCCATCAGGGCTGAAGTCCGGATCAAAACCGGCGCCCGTTCCCGAGGTGCGAAACACCACCGCCCCGGTGTGGACATTAAACACCCAAAGTTCGGCGGCCCCCTCGATACCGATGGCCACCAGAGACCCGTCGCTGCTGAGAGCACCGCCAAACGTGCGCACACCCTTTGGTACATCAAACCGGCGGATCACGCGACCATCGGCGGTATCCAGCAGCATGTTGTCACTGCCCGTGACAACCGCCATCCGCCCATCAGCAGAAAATTGTGGCTCAAAGCCTTGGCCCAACCACGGGATGTTCCACCGCTGGCGTTTGAGGTCACGGTCAAACGCCCGAACCGTGTCATCGCCAAAGCGACCAATCACCGTTTCACCGTCAGGCGACACGCTATAAAACGCTTCCCCCGCGGGCACCTCAATTCGCGCAATGCTCTGATCCGCCAGGGCGCTCAGGTGCCGCCATTCCCACCCCCGCAGCCGCTCGGGGGTGCCCGCAAGCCTCGCCTGCGCACCACCGCCGTCGCTCGCCTGAATCGCCGCCGCCGCGGCGTAAATACTAGCGACATAACTGCGTCGCTCAGCATCAGCACGGCCCAGTTCCGCCGCGGCCTCAGCCCGTAACGCCCGCACCAGCGATACGGAGATGCCAACGATGCTGACCAAAACAACCAAGCCAAGCACCGTTGCCAGCCCCACCAAAACAGGATTGCGCCGGGCGAGTTTGGCTGTGCGATACAACACGCCAGCTGGCCTAGCCGAGATGGGCTTGCTGGCAAGATATCGGCGGATGTCATCGGCCAAGTCCGCCGCGGACTGGTACCGCCGCTCACGATCCTTTTCAAGCGCTTTGAGCACAATGCACTGCACATCGCTCCCAATTGCAGAGTTCACCACCGAAGGCGCGACCGGCGCCGCTTCACGAATGGTGCGCACCGCCCCAGCAAACGATCCGCCATCAAGGCTGTATGGCGCTGTCGCGGTGAGAATCTCGTACAGCACGACCCCAAGGGCGTACACATCACTGCGAGTATCAACAGCCAGAGAATCACCGTCGCACTGCTCCGGGCTCATGTAGCGCAGGGTGCCAATGAGCGAGCCACGCAAGGTTGGCGCTGACCCACCATCACTCGGCCCACCAATTTCTAACACCCGGGCAATTCCAAAGTCAATCACTTTGACCGCGCCCTGCCCATCAACCAGTAAGTTGGCTGGCTTTAAGTCACGGTGAATGATGCCACGCTGGTGGCCGTGGTGTACCGCATCGCAGACACCCAAGAAAAGCTCAAGCCGCTGACGGATGCTGAGCCTTGCCCCATCTGCATACGCCGTAATCGGCCGGGCGCTTTCCACCAGTTCCATGGCAATCCACGGAACGGCTTGGGCCAGATCAAGCACCCGCGACACCGCGGCATCCTGCGCTGTTCGCGGCGCAAGCTCGTGCGTTCCGGCCGCAAATACTTGGGCAACACCGGGGTGCCGCAGCCGCGCAAGAATCTGGGCCTCTTCTATAAACCGCCGCCGCGAGTCAGGCGTGCTGGCCAGTGTCCGCATTACCTTGAGCGCCACCGTGCGAGCCGGATTGCCCTGCGCAGCTTCATATACCGAACCCATTGAACCGGAGCCCAGCAGGCGAATCAGCCGAAACCCACCGATGCTCACGCCGTTAATTTCAACGCCAACAGCAGGTGCCTGCGCAGAGGAATCAACCCCAGACAGCCCAGCTATGCCAAGATCCTGTGTCGCCCCGGCATCAAGGGCCGTGCCGCCCGCATCAAGCGCTGCCAGCAGCGAGCGCACTTCGGCGGCTAGGGCGTGGTCCCCTGCCGCCGTGGTATCAATAAGTGCCCCACGGTCAGACTCCGGCACATCCAGTGCGGCATCAAACAAGCTGCGCACGCGTGTGTGCGGGTCGGTACTCACGGTGCATCATCCGCTGCGGCCCCCGCCTCGGCAAGCTCCCTGTACAGCCACGCCTTGGCAAAGACCCAGTGCCGGCGCACGGTGCGATCGGCGATCCCCATCACCTCGCCAATCGCCCGCTCAGTCAGACCCGCAAAATAACGCATCTCAACAACCTGGGCCGCGACAGGCTCATGCGCAGCCAGCCGGCACAGCGCCTCATCCAGCGCGAGAACATCAATCGGGCCCGATTGCTCAGGGGCGGCAGCAAAGGCGGCGAGGTCAACCAGTGGCTGGCGCCGGGCACCGGCACCCCGCTTGATGCGCCCGCGGGTGCGGGCATGGTCAACCAGAATCCGACGCATGGCCTGTGCCGCAACCGCACAAAAGTGCGACCGGCTCTTCCACGGAGATTCCGCCACGCCGTTCATTTTCAAATACGCCTCATGCACCAGCGCAGTGGCGTTCAGCGTGTGTCCCGGCCTCTCTTGGGCCATCTGGCTTTGGGCCATAGCCCGGAGTTCAGCATAAACCAGTTGGAATATCTCCTCAGATGCCCCAGCATCGCCAGCCAAACGGCTCAGCGGGTCCGGGCTCGGTGTTGAGGAAGACTCCGAATTCATGATCTTGCAAAAAATGACTCAAACTCTGTCCGCATGGCAGGCTTTTCGTCGCCGATGCGACTGGTATCAAGCCCGCCGCCAAATTCAGCCAGTTACCCCCTTGATAACGGTGGGTATCGGGCAAAGGTGATGGTACGGGCACGCCCCAGACAGGATTCGTCGCGAACCGCCAAATCTTGGAGTTGTAATTGTGTTATCGGGCCTTGCGACGGCTGCCTCACCGTGCGGCAAGCCAACGGGTGATTCAAGACAGAGGCACTCCGACGCTTTACAAGAGATTTACTATGGACAGCCCCAGTTTCTCGACACTCGCAGCTTCGCAACCGCCACTCCCAGCAGGCGGCTTCCGCTTTAAATTCGGTCAGCATTTCGGCAGGCAGCGCCGCGAACCGGAAGCGCGTACCCGAATGACCCACCGGATTCTGACGGCGACCATCGCAGTAGCGGCTATCGGCAACTTGGCGAATGCCCAAGGGGGGTGGACCGTCTCCAATCTGAATCCGAGCGTTGCGAACTCTTCGGGCGCGTATGCCGCACCTTCTGGCACGCAGCAGGCCGGCTCGATCGGGTTTGGCAGCGGCGGGCGGGCCAGCCTGTGGAGTAGTACGGCGGCCTCGTGGAGCAATCTTCACCCAGTTGGTGCGGCGTATTCCGAGATCTTCGGCGCATCGGGCACGCGGCAAGCGGGCTACGCGCGGGTGAGCAATGCGGATCGGGCCAGCGTGTGGAGCGGCACAGCTGCTTCGTGGGTAAATCTGAACCCGGCCGGGGCCTCGGAGTCGAGGGCCTATGCCGCGGCGGGCACACGGCAGGTGGGGTTTGCGCGAATCGGCAACGCCAATCGGGCTGGCCTCTGGAGCGGCAGTGCGGCATCGTGGGTGAATCTCAATCCAACAGGCGCGACCGAGTCAAGGGCGTTCGGTGCTTCCGGCACACAGCAGGTGGGCTATGCAACTCTCGGCGCGGTGTCTGGCGCGTGCCTGTGGAATCTGACCGCCGGGTCGTATGTAAATCTCAATCCATCCATCCCAGCGGGGATAACCACGTCCACGGCGTACTGCACGACCGGGACGCAGCAGGCGGGTCTCGCGGTTGTCGGCGACAATTTGGTAGCATGTCTTTGGAGCGGCACCGCAGCTTCCTGGGTCAATTTGCAACCAGCAGGAGCGGATACCTCATACGTCAATGGCATGTTCGGGACGCAGCAGGTGGGGTATGCCAACGTCGGCGGGGTTGGACGCGCCAGCCTGTGGAGCGGCACGGCGGCTTCGTGGGAAGATCTCTCGCTCGCGCTTGCTGGTTCATGGAGCGAGACCAATGCGCGAGCAATTTGGAGCGACGGTACGACCACCTATGTCGTGGGGTATGGCATCAACAACACGACCGGCAACCTTGAAGCCCTGCTTTGGACGCGACCGAACGTTCCTCTCTGCCTCGCCGATGTGGTGCGTGACCAAATTGTCGACGGCACCGATTTCATAGCGTTCATTAACTCGTTTGGAGCAGGGAATGTTGCGGCTGATGCCGCGGCTGATGTTGCTGGTGGCGGCGCAAACGGTTCGGCACCCGACGGCATCATTGATGGGAGCGACTTTATCGCGTTCATCAATGCGTTTAGCGCTGGATGCTGATGGTGGTCTCTTATTTGCCTTCGCCATTCGCTCACAAGACGACGATCACGCCCACTTATAAACCCGCTCCCCACGTTCGGCAGTTCATCCACCCGGTTTGGTCGTCAGCCTTAAAGGACTTTTGCAATGAATAATTCTTCTGCTTGCAGTTCTGGTTTTTTCTCCGCGCCAGACATGAATCATTCTCCATCGCTGCGGGCAGTGATTGTGCTGGCAGCGGGTGCGGCGATGTCGCTATCAACGGCGACCTGGGCGCAGTGGACGGTGACCAACCTGCACCCCGCCGGCGCAACACAGTCCTTGGCGTACGGCACCACCGGCACCCAGCAAGTTGGCTATGTCACCATCAGCGGTATCCAGCGCACCAGCCTGTGGAACGGCACGGCGGCCTCCCGCATCGATCTAAACCCCGTCGGAGCGTCGCAATCTCAGGGCCTTGGCGTATCGGGCACGCGGCAGATCGGAATCGCCACAATCAGCGGCGTGCAGCGCGCCAGTATCTGGAGCGGCACAGCCGGTTCCCGCATCGATCTAAACCCTGCCGGAGCAACGCTGTCTCGGGCGATTGCCATCTCGGGCACGCAGCAGGTTGGCTATGCCAATATCGGCAACGTAACGCGGGCCGGCTGGTGGAGCGGCACGGCGTCATCGTGGGTTAATCTGCACCCTGCCGGCGCGATAAGTTCCATCGCCAATGGCACAAACGGCACGCAGCAGGTGGGGTATGCAGAGTTCAGCGGCCTCTCTCGCGCCAGCTTGTGGAATGGCACGGCGGCATCGTGGGTTGATCTTCGCCCGTCCCCGACTGTTTTAGACTCCAACGCGATTGGCGCATCCGGCAACCAGCAGGTAGGGTGGGCCGTCGTCAGCGACTTGTTTGTCGCCAGTCTGTGGAGCGGCACCGCAGCCTCGTGGGTGAATCTAAACCCCGCCGGCTCAGGAGACTCCATCGCCTATGCCACGACCGGAACGCAGCAAGTGGGCTATGCCACATTCGCCGATGGTGTGCCCCGCGCCAGCCTCTGGAGCAGCACGGCCGCATCTTGGGAGGACCTCTCCCTCGCGTTGCCCGGCTTCTGGAGCTACAGCTATGCCCGGGGCATTTGGACCGACGGCGTGAACACCTTCGTCGCGGGGTACGGCAGAAACAACACCACCGGGCGAGTCGAAGCCCTGTTGTGGACCCGGCCGAATCCTTCAGTTTGCCTGGCCGATGTCGTCCGCGACAACGTGGTCGATGGCAACGACTTCATCACGTTCATCAACTCGTTTGGTGTGGGAGATGTTGCCATTGATGCCGCCGCGGATGTTGCCGGTGGCGGCGCCAATGGGCTGGCACCTGATGGCATCATCGATGGCTCCGACTTTATCGCATTCATCAATGCGTTCAGCGCCGGGTGCTAGACCGTGGCGCGTTTGGTCGCCACCAACCTTCGAACGAAGCACTACCACCGCAGTCCCTCATGCAGTCACTCAATCGTGCAGCCCAATAGCTCAAAGTGAACTTCTCAATGATCCACTCTTCCCCTAAAAACTCGCCTTCATTTTCCTCCAGAATCACACCGTTTTTTCACTCAGCGATAAGCATCGCCGCGAGTGTCGCCCTGTCACTAACGTCCGCGGCCTTCGCACAGCCCACCATAACAGGTATCAATAACCTCCCCGGCAGATTCGGCAACACAGCCACCGGCATCAGCGCGGATGGTGCCGCCGTGACCGGACAGGCGTACGGGGGAACCGGCGGAACCTCCTTCCGGTGGACCCGTAGCGGCGGGGTAGTCAACATCGGCGGCCTTCCGGGCGGCACCAGTGGCATTGGAACCGGCCTGAGTGGTGACGGCTCCGTGGTCACCGGATGGGAAGCTTCAGGTACTGCCCGTGCCTTTCGCTGGACCAGCGGCGGCGGCTTTCAAAATATCGGCGTGCTGCCGGGCGGCACCGGTGCATCTGCCAACGGCATCAACGGTGATGGCACCGCAATTGTCGGACGGAGCGGATCTCCCAGCGGCACCCGCGCCTTTCGATGGACCAGCGCTGGTATGGTGAACCTCGGAACACTGCCCGGCGGCAGCGCAGGAAGTTCCGAAGCACTCGCCATCAGCACCGATGGCTCGGCCATCGCTGGCGTGAGCGCCACACCAACCCGCGACCGCGCCTTTCGCTGGACCAGCGGCGGCGGCATGGAAAACCTCGGTGTCCTGCCGGGCCACGCCAGCTCAATCGCCTTTGCAATCAGCGGCAACGGCGCGGTCGTCGCAGGCGTGAGCAACCCCCCTCCAAGCCCGAGCTTTCCGCTCGGCTCGACCGCCTTCCGCTGGACCAGCAGCGGCGGAATGCAGGGCCTCGGCATCCTGACCGGGTTCGACTTCTCCGAAACTTCCGGCGTCAATGGGGATGGCTCAGCCATCGTCGGCGGCTGCGGATCAAACTCGGGCGGCGTCGCCTTCCTCTGGACTCCCGCGCTCGGCATGGTCGACCTCAACACCTACCTCCCCACGCTCGGTCTCAACCTTGCAGGCTGGAGGCTTGACCGCGCGGCGGCCATCTCCTCCAACGGTTCGGTCATCACCGGCAACGGAACATTCAACGGCCAAGACCGCGTATGGGTTGTCAGCGGCATCCCCACGCCCGGTGCATCCCCGGTTTGCCTCGCCGATGTCGTCCGCGACAACGTGGTTGACGGCAACGACTTCATCACGTTCATCAACTCGTTTAGCGCTGGAGATGTCACAATTGATGCCGCCGCTGATGTTGCCGGTGGCGGCGCCAGTGGGTTGGCCCCTGATGGCATCATCGATGGCTCCGACTTTGTCGCATTCATCAATGCGTTTAGTGCTGGCTGTTAAAACGGCGGACCCATCGCCGCTGGCCTCTACGCGTGCAACACCCACCACACAGCGTTTAGCGAAACAACCGTTCCCACCCTCTGCTCCGTCCGCGCATCGTTCAACTCGGAACATCATCCCGCAATAAGGGGCTCTTTTATGATCAATTCTTCCCCTCGTACGTCGCTCACCATCGTTTCTGTTGCTCTAGCTGCTGTGGCCGGTGGTGTATCCGCCCTCGCCCAGCCGACCATTACCAACCTCGGTGTGCTTCCGGGGAATACTGAGTCTTTCGGCGGCACCATGAACGCCAATGGCACAGTCGTCGGCGGTACCTGCCGCAACGGCATCGGCGGTGTCGTCGCGGCCTTCCGCTGGACCGCAGGCGGCGGCCTGCAGAACCTCGGCTCGCTTTTCGGGAGAGATACATATGCCGGGGCGATCAGCGGCGATGGCTCGATCGTGGTTGGAGTCAGCTCAAGACCAGGCGGAACACAGGCGTATCGCTGG
>JBBRKQ010000105.1:0-13301 GCA_038231815.1 Phycisphaerales bacterium | reverse complement strand
CGCAGCTTTCGAGGCCGAACTGCAAGCTGATCAACTGGGGTACATGTTCAAAGACTACCGCGCCGCCGTCGAATCGCTTGAGAAAATCATCGTCGCGACAGGTGAAAAGGCCAAGACGGCTCGCGTCGTTGCTGCCCAGGCGGCGAGCACGGCCAAGACCGCATTGTTCGCCGGCATGGCCATTGGTGCCGTGTCCGCGTTTGGTCTGGGCTTCTGCCTGGTGTCCAGCATCCTCTCCAGCATCGCCCCATTGGCCGCCCGCGTCAAGCAAATCGCCTCCGGAGATCTCTCCGGCCCGCCACTGACTGTGCACAGTGCCGATGAGGTTGGCCAGACCATCACCTCGGTCAACAACATGAACAAGTCTCTCCGCGAACTGGTCAAAAATGTCGCCAGTACCGCAAGTCAGGTTGCCTCCGCCGCCAACCAGATCGCCGCATCCAGCGATCAGGCCGCCGCTGGCGCCAGCAGCCAAAGCCAGCAGATCCAGCAGATCGCCGCCGCCGTCGAACAGTTGTCCTCCACCGTCGGTGAAGTCAACCGCAAGAGCAACGAGGCGGCCGAGAACGCCCGCAAGTCCGGCGAACTCGCCGAGACCGGAGGCCGCGTCGTCGAGCGCACCATCGCCGACATGCAGCAGATTGATGAGGTTGTCACATCAACCGCCGGCAGCGTCAAGGGCCTGGGCAACAAGAGTGAGCAGATCGGCAAGATCATCTCCGTCATCAACGACATCGCCGAGCAGACCAACCTGCTCGCCCTGAACGCCGCCATCGAGGCCGCCCGCGCCGGGGAGCACGGCCGCGGCTTCGCCGTCGTCGCCGATGAGGTCCGCAAACTCGCCGACCGCACCACCAGCGCCACCGCCGAGGTCAGCCAGTCCATCGAGGCAATCCGCGCGGAAACCGGCAGAGCCGTAGGCCAGATCGGCGAAGGTACCGAGAAGGTCAAGGCCGGCGTGCAGCGGGCCGGTGAAGCCAGCGGCAACCTCGCTCAGATCGTCGCCGCCGCCCGCGAGGTTTCAGGCATGGTCCAGTCCATCGCCGCCGCCGCCACCGAGCAGGGCGCCGCGACCGACGAAATCAGCCGCTCCATCAGCAATATCAGCCAGATCAGCGATCAGGCCGCCAGCGGCAGCAAACAAGCGGCCGTCGCCGTCAAGCAACTCTCCGCCAAGAGCGAGGAACTGCGCTCCCTAGTCTCACGCTTTCGGCTGTAAATCGCCGGTCACCCTGCCCCACCACGCGCCGCATAATTTGGCCATTTGGCCATTCGGCAATTTAGTCCTTCGGCAACCCTGCTCCCACCACCTCCGTAAGCATTCCCGCCGTCATCGTAAACGTGTCCGATGCAGCGGCAATCGCCTCCTCCTTCTCCGCAGCACTCAGCGTCAGCCCATCAACCGCCGTCTTCCATGCCATCCACCGGGGCCGCACCAGTGGCCCATGCGGATTGATAAACCGCGTCCCGCGATCATCTTCCAGCCCAAGCACCGCCTTGATGTGCTTACCGATGATCGTCCCACCATTGGTGGCGCCCTCGTACACATACCACACCCCAAGCAGCGCAGCCCCGCTGCCGCACGTGGCCACACGCTCTGCAAACCGCTCCGTCGCCGGCAAAGCCCTCGTGTGCTCCAATGTGGCCCCAAGCGCCGCTAGGTCATCACGCAGCGCGAGTAAGTGATAGTGGTACGGCTGCACCACCGTCGCCAGCACCCCGCCTGCTTCGCCCGCCCTTCGCAGCAGCGGCTCAAACACCTCCTGCACACACAAGTGTTGCCCCAGCGACAGCGTCACCGCCGCCCGCGCAGCCGCCGGTCCGTTCGCCCCAAAGATCATCGCATGAAACGGATGACCCTCCGCCCCCTCGTGCGCCTTAAGTGTGCGGGCTTTGAGCACATTGCTAAAAGGTTCATGAACCAGGGAAACCGGTGCGATGGGCGGGGTCAGATGTTCAGGCAACATGCAAATACTCCGTACCGTGTGTTCCACAAATCCGCTCAGCCCAAAGTCGTCCGCATCCGAAACAACAGGACCAACTCGGCGAAGGTTAGACGGTACCAGCGGGCATGATCGATCGGTAACGCTTCAGCTGAATCTCATGTCACCGCAAAGCTGCACCACTCATCGCACCGTGATGCAGGTCAGCAGCCTCTGGCATCCGCGGCCGCGGCATCCCAGCTCGCCACACCCACACTGCCAAACCCACACTGCCAAACCCACACCGCCACACCCACACCGCCACGCCCCACCGCTACGCCCTCGCTTCCGCGCTCTCATTTCAAAAATCGGGTCGGTCCCCGCCGCCTCCCCCTTTCCGCACTCCTCCGCTTTTTATCTGAGTCATTGCCCTGCATGTCCCAGTGATTCGCTGGTCATTTCATTTTTTGTCTGCATCTTCGCATCCGCCGATTGCTCGCACAACCACCGCGCCAAAGACCAATAACCACAATGCCTGGCCGTGCTGTGTGAGAATGGGTAAGCCTTACAGTCTTTCGGCAAAACGAATCGGTTTTCCGCTTGACACAGCCTCAATTTGGAGTATCTTCTGCCCCATCGCAGCACACGGTTCGCCGTTACGTTGCAATGGTGCTCTGTTCCGCAGAGACCTCTGTTTCGGACCCCCTCTCGCTTTGATTTGTTCCCACGCAGCCCGTGGACAGCCCCTTGTGGGGATGTTCACCAGAAAACAACACGCCTGGTGAAATCCCACCGGCCACAGGAGATTTGAGATGCTCGCACTTCGTTCAATTGGTATCTGTGCTCTGGCCCTCACCGCGCTCGCCGGGTCGGCATCCGCGCAGGTTCTCAGCGTTCCCGCTTCAAATCGTTACTTCGACTCAATCAGCAACGCAACTACGTTCTCCGGTGTGGCCACCGGCAGCGCTCCAATCACCGGTGTCGGAAATATCCAGACCGGCATGATCGTAAACCTGGCCAACTTCACCGCTGGTTCAACCCAGCTCTCCGGTATCGATGTCCCGATCGCCAACCTCACCGGCACGAACATCACCGCCCGCCCCGTCCGTCTCAACATGTGGATCTGGCAAACCTCAACCGTCTCAACCACCGCCACCGCCCCCGTGTTTTCAAACCTGCTGGATCTCGGCAACGGCGCTTCGGCCCCTTCCTTGGTGTTGAATATCCCTTCATTCACCCTCGCCACCGGCTTCTTTGAAACGCGAAGCTTCTCAGTGCCCGCCTTCACCATCAACCCCACCGCCGGTTCAACCGTCGGCTTCTCGTTCAATTGGCAGGTCGATAACGGTGCTGGCTTCGTTTCCGTGCTAAACCTCAACACCACCGTCATCGGTGGCGCTACTCAGCTGGCCCCTGCAACCGGCACCAACTTCTTAACCGCCGCCACCGGTGGTTACTTCCGCAGCGCCAACAGCACTATCGATGTCAACGGCCAGTTCGCCAACGGCAGCGCACGCAACATCGGTAACAACAGCGGCGTGCCCTTCGCCGTCTACACCGTCCCCACCCCGGGCGCTGCCGCCCTGCTCGGTCTCGCAAGCGCCGCCGTCCTCCGTCGTCGCCGCTAAGTTTCACTGTCAATTCCAGTTCACACTAAAACCCCGGGCC
The DNA here is from genome assembly GCA_038231815.1 of Phycisphaerales bacterium. GTDB lineage: Bacteria > Planctomycetota > Phycisphaerae > Phycisphaerales > UBA1924 > CAILKP01. The sequence goes on along the minus strand of JBBRKQ010000105.1, from coordinate 9,711 downwards.
CCAAAGCTCGGGGTTTTCTATTGCCTCCGCCCAAATCGCCGCGGCGAAAGCACCGGCCCCAAAGTTCCAACCCTTAGTCGCCTCAGTTTCCCCTGCCGCTCCCGCCTCGCGCCTTTGTTATACGGACATTCCCCACCCGCGATTGTTTCAATCAATCCTTTGCACCCCGCCCGCCGTACATTATAAAGAGTTTCGCCCTCTCGTCGCCACACGCACTGGCACCGCCCCGACTTTGATGTACATTGAACATGCGCCCGCCTCGTCCCTCGTCCCTCGTCCCTCGCCCCTCGCCCACCTCGCAAACTCGCCGCGCATCCCGACTCCCGCACCAACCGCCCACTCGTCCAATTGAGCATGCGATGATCAACCGTCCGCACAATGCACAATCCTGCTTCGCCGCCAGAAGCACCGTCGGCGCTGCGGCCCGTACCGCATTCCGTACCGCGGCCCGTACTGCGGTCTGTACTGCTGCCCCCGCCGCGGTCGCCCTGCTTCTCTTTGTCTCGAGCGCATCCGCCCAGTTGCAAGCCCAAAATGTCCTAGTAGTTTACGACAGCCGCATCGCCGATTCACTCGCCGTCGCTGAGTACTACGCCGGGTCCGCCACTGTCCCCGGTGGTGCCGGCAGCCTGCCCGGCACCCGCCCCGGCGTCCGAGTGTTCGATCTGCAGTCCGCCGGAACCACCGTCCTCACCGCAGCAACCATCGACCGCGGCCCCTTCAACAGCCAGCTCCGTAACCCTCTGCGCACCTGGCTGGCCGCCAATGACGCCGCCGGAAAGATCCGCATCATCGTGCTCACCAAGGGCATGCCGCACCGCATCGAGAACATCGGCAACACCGGCGTCGGTGACAATCCCGGTCAGTTCGGCTCCGTCTACTCCGCAGGCAACATCAACTGCGCCAGTGTCGACAGTGAGCTCACACTGCTCTGGCAGAACCTTGACACCAACGAAGCCGGTGGCGGCGGCGACAGCAAGGCCGACGGCTGGATCCTAAACCCCTACTGGCGCCAGTCTCTTCCCGTCACAAGCTGGCGCACAAACAATCGCGCAGCAACCAAAGTTTTCACAGTACCATCCAGCTCGTCCGCCCTCGGTGTTGGTGAGGCTTGGGGTGCCAACGTCACCTCCACTCGCCTCCCCGCAGGGCCCACCCAACTCACCCCCGGAGACCTGTACCTCGTCTGCCGGATCGATGGCAACACCGTGGCAAACGTCCGCCAAATGCTCGATCGCGCCGCCAACACCGCCGCAGGCCCGCGCGCTGGCATCCCCGCCAACGTCAACACCGCCGGCTTCGTGCTTGATGAATCCGCATCCAACGGCATCACCGACCCCGCACCCAACAACGGCGAGTACGACAACTACGGCTACGACATCATCTGGAATGGTGATGATTATGAGCAGGCCCGCACACTGCTCACCACCGACAACCGGTTCCTCGCCGCCAACGTCAAGTATGATGCGCTCTCAAACGCCGCCAACTTCATCGTCGGCTCGCTGGTCAGCTTCGGCGGCCAAGGCCGTATCATCGATACGCTCGCTGTGCCACTGCCCCTGCTCCTGCTCACCACCTACGGCGCAAACCACGCCGGCCCCGCACCCGGTGAGGGCGTCTCGGGCTCGCCAAACTCAAGAACCTCCTACGCATCCAGCTTCACGTACGCGCCCGGCGCCGTCTTCAATACGCTCGAGTCATACAACGGCCGGGGCTTCGGCGGCATCGGCACCGGCGGCATCGCCCAGCAGCAGCTCTCAGACTTTTTAGCCGCCGGGGGCACCTTTGGCATCGGCAACGTGTACGAGCCATCAACCCTCACAGTCGGTGACAGCGCCCTGATCGTGCGCAACTTCCACCTCGGCAACCTCACCTGGGCCGAGGCCGCGTACACCGCCTTGCCCGTGCTCAGCTTCCAGCAAATCGTCGTGGGCGACCCGCTCGCCCGCTTGGTCCGCACTTCTGAGGATCGAGACGGTGATGCCATGCTCACCATCGAAGATCTCTACCTCTGGAACACCTCGCCCATCGACCTAAACCGCTCCGGCGGCCCAGGCGATGACACCGACCGCCGCTTCGTTCAGGACGCCGTCCGCTCCCCCCGCGATGTTGACATGCGCGGCACACAGCGATAGCTCGCCCCCAAACTACGCGCAGCGCAAGCCCCGCCCCGCCCCTCGCCGTCCCCTCGCAACTTCCTTTCCCCATCGACTTTCCGGGAACTTTGCTATTGGCCCCACGCAGTCGGGGCTGCTCTTATATGTGCTGAGCCCGGGTAAGGAACCACCCCCCGAAACTCAGGTGTGATGGGCCGCGTTCATCCACACCTCATCAACCGTACATCAACCGCGGCCGCAGCTTCATCATGTCCATCGGTAATCACATCCCGTTCCCGCCCCCGCCTGAGCTGTTCGGCCTCACCACCGCAGTATCCTTTATTGATGGCGGCGAGTGTGTGTCCTGGCCGTCCCCAGATGTTCTGAAATCCAAGCAGCGCAGCTCGGCAATGCTTCGCCGCCAAGTCCACACAAGGCGCTCCCCACAGTGGGCGTGTCCCTTGCAGTGCACGCCCGGCTCCTCCGCCTTCAAGTCTCCCGTTCGGGCCCACCCATCGGAGAATAAAATGCACTCCCTCATCGTCGATACCGCATTCTGGGCAGGTGAAGATTTCCCCGAAGATTCATTCACCAGCCAAAGCCACTCGCACTCGGAGCACGGCTTCGATTCCCAAGCTCCGTCCCCCGGCTCCTACCCCGCCCGGTCAAAGCTTGTCGCCTCCTCGGCAAGTGTGTATCTGGAAAAGAGCTACCACACCGCCGTGTACTTTGACGACACCGTCGAGACCGATGAATACGCCCCGGCATTTCAGTACGGAGCTGATTGCCACACCCGCCTCAGTCATGCCCACGATACCTTCGAAAGTGCTGAGCCGGAACTGAGCCGCAACTGGGACCTCGCCCGTAGCACCAGCATCCTGGCCGGTATCCCAGCCGGAATGCTGGAGTGGCACCGCGCCAGGCACGCCGTTCGTGACGGCTGGAATCACGCCCACCATCACTCATGAAACACCGTAAACATTCTGCATGGCAACTTGCTATACCGCATCATACACTCTGCCATAAGTTTCCAGTGCAGCATACAACTTGAGCATCATCACTCGCAACTCGATTTACGCTTGACCACCAATATCGCCAGCGGCGCGGCCGCCGGGATTCTTTGCAAGAGATTTTTTTATGGCAACACATATGGACGGCACAACTCAGTCGGGCAATAACTTTTCAGCGGATGTTCAGAAGCTCGCCGCAGACATCAGCCAGATCAAGCACGATCTCGGCGGCCTTGCAAAGGACGTCGGCGCTGCCGCGCACAGCGGCGCGGGCGTCGCAACCGAGCAGGTCAAGCAAACCCTCGATTCCGTAAAGAAGCAGGGGGCCGCCGCCGCCGAAACGCTTGGCGATACCATGTCCAAGCACCCGGTCGCCAGCGTCGGCATCGCTTTGGGTGTTGGCTTCCTCGTTGGCCTGGCCATCAGTCGCGCGCGGCAGTGAGTCGCTTCCAGTCATCCAGGAGCCGCACGTGAAGAGCCTCGCAGAGTTGATCGTGGCCATCGCAGACTTGGCCGAGGCCGAGGGGCGATCCTTCATGGCCGTCGCCCGCCAAGAAGGTGCAAAGCTCCATGAGATCACGCGCTCCCTAGCCGTTGGCCTCATCGTGCTCATTGTCGCCGTACCGCTGCTCAGCATCGGCGCTTGCCTCGTCGCCATCGGCATCGCCCTCTGGCTCGAGGGCCACCTCGGCCGGCCCGCCGCTGCCATGATCACCGGCGCAGTCGCCCTCGCAGCAGGCGGCACATGCATCTGGCTCTTCCGGCGAATGACAGCCCGATGAACACCCAAACCTCTATCAACGCGGCCCCTACTTCAGGCCCTACCTCAGCCCCTACCCCAGGCCCCACCCCCGGCTCACCAAAGCCCACCGCAGCCGAGGCCAAGGCCCGCCTCTTAGCCTGGGGAGACCGCGCCGATGCCGGAAGAGCACAGCTCATCTCAAGTGTCGTCTCCGGCGTGATGCCACTGGTCGCCACCGGTGCCATCGGCATCGTCGGTGGTTACTTGGCCAAGTTCTTCATCGGCAAGCGCAGCAAGGCCAGCAAACCAGATCCCGCCGCGGCCAACAACAAGGCCCCATCCTCCGGCATTGGTAATCTTTTAAGCGCAGGCAATCTCATCAAAGTCGCCGTCTGGCTCGTCCCACTAATTCTGAAGCATCAGGCAAGCGCCAAACAAAAATAACCCTCCGCTGCTTTGAGCAGTTCCAGGCATCGAAGCCTCGCAACGCCGAACCCGCCGTTCACCTGCCAAAAACGACCTTCATCCAGTCCGAAGGCCTCGTCAGAAAGAAGCCCCGGTGTGGAGTAGGCTCTGCGACGACACTCCCGAAACGCCGAACAGAACCGCGCTCCTCACTCCCCGTCCTCACGCGCAAACCAGCGCCCATCCTCAGCGACGAAAATTGCATCGCTCCCGGCTATGAACTTCGCACCATCGGCTAGAGACAATGGCTCTCGCTACCCCAAGCAGGAGTCTGTGCCCTTGTTCTGAAGTGACATTCACCCTCCCTTCGTTTGATCATGTGATCATAGCGCAAATTCGAATCTGTCTAATCCAAATCTCGCCCTCCCCTGCACACCCAATGTCATCCAATCTTCCCTCGCACCGCCCACCTTCACCAAAGGTAACCCGTATGAAAAACACCCTCGTTCTCTCCCTGCTCCTCGCCTGCGGGTCCGGTTGCATGCTCACCCTCGCCTCCTGCGCCACCGCCCCCGCCACCGTCGAGGGCAAAATCCAAATCGAAGATCAAGCCGATGCTGCCATCGCCCGCGGCAAGCGGAATGATCCCACCCTCGCCCCCGCTCTGAGCGGCACAGTCGGCTACGCCGTCTTCCCCACCATCGGCAAAGGCGGCATCGGCGTCGGCGGTGCGTACGGCAAAGGCGTCCTGTACGACGGCGGCGTCATCGTCGGCTACTGCGACCTCAGTCAGGCCTCCATCGGCCTCCAACTCGGCGGCCAGTCCTACACCGAAATCATCCTCTTCTCTACCCGCGATGCCCTAAACGCCTTCAAGGCCGGCAACTTCGCCTTTGATGCTCAAGCCACCGCCGTCGCCCTCCGCTCCGGCGCGGGCGCCAACGCCAAATACACCCGCGGCGTCGCAGTCCTCACCATGGATGAAGCCGGCCTCATGGGCGAAGCCGTCATCGGTGGCCAAAAGTTCAGCTACCAGCCCAAGTAACCCAGCCAGCTCAGCCCGCTCAGCCAAATCTCGCAGCCAAATCGCCCACCCAAATCGTGCGCACAAACACGACGGCGTATCCCATCCGCTGCAAGCACCCCCTCGGCGCTCTCCAACTTTTCCGCAATCATCCGGTGCCCCCAAAGCACCGGATTTTTTTGCGCCCCAGCCACCATCATCCAACCTCCCCTCCCCCGCCTTCCCTCTCTTGCCTCTCCTCTCCTGCCTTTCCTTGACTTTGGTATTTTTTTATTTCTCCCCTGCCTTCTCCTGCGTCCCTCTCCCCAGCCCACACCTCCACCCGGATATTATCCGCCCATGCGAACCACCCTTGCCGCTCTCTCGCTGGTGCTTGTTATGGTCTCATCCGCCGCTGCCAAAATTGTCACCAAAACAATTGAATACACGCACAACGGCGTCAAGCTCGAAGGCTTCTACGCCTATGACGACGCAATCACCGGCTCACGCCCGGGCATGATCGTCGTGCATGAGTGGTGGGGCCAGAACAAATTCGCCCGCGACCAGGCAGAGGAGCTCGCCAAGCTCGGCTACGCCGCCCTCGCCATCGACATGTACGGCAAAGGCGTCATGGCCGACAAACCCGAAGATGCCCAAAAACTCGCCGGCCCCTTTTACGCCGATCGCAAACTCATGCGCGAACGCGCCGCCGCCGGTATGAAGGTCCTGCTCGATCAGAAAGAAGTCGTCGCCCCCGCAGGCAAGCCCAAGCAGGTCGGCGCAATCGGCTTCTGCTTCGGCGGCACCGTCGCCTTGGAACTCGCCCGCGCCGGCGCTGCGGCCATGCCCGCCGGTGCCGAGTTCAAATCCATCGTCGCCTTCCACGCCGGCCTCAGCTCCGTCAAAGGCAGCGAAGCCAAAAAGGACGACTTCAAGCCCGCCGTCCTCGTCTGCCACGGGGCCGATGATCCCATGGTCTCCGAGGCCGAGGTCAAAGCCTTCCAAGATGAAATGAAAGCCGCCGGCGTCGAGTTGCAGTTCAACAGCTACTCCGGCACTGTCCACGCTTTCACCAATCCCGATGCCGACGCCTTCAAAATCCCCGGCGTCAAATACAATAAAGTCTCCGCCGAGCAGGCCAAGGCATCCATGCGCTCCTTCCTCGCCCACCACCTCCCCAGCCAAAGCGTGCCCGACCTAATCAAGCCCGCCGCCGCCGAGGCCAAGCCCGCGCCCAAGTCCAACTAAGCCCGCCCGCGCCTTCACTGCCACTTCCATTCTCGTATCTCCGGCAGGTCTTGGCCATGCTCGCGAATGTACCGGGTGTGGCTCGCTCGCTTCTCCTTCAGCAGCGATGCCGTCGCCGCTGCACGCACGCTCAGCCCCGGTACCCGCGCAATCACGTCTGCCGCCAGATGGAACCGGTCCATGTCGTTCAGCACCGTCATGTCAAACGGTGTCGTCGTCGTGCCCTCTTCCTTGTAACCCCGCACGTGAATGTTGTCGTGATTCGTCCGCCGATACGTCAGCCTGTGAATCAGCCACGGATACCCGTGGTACGCAAATATCACCGGCTTGCTGGTCGTAAACAGCCTGTCAAACTCCGCATCACCAAGCCCGTGCGGGTGCTCGCCAGTTGGCTGCAGTTTCATCAGGTCAACCACATTCACCACCCGCACCTTCAGCTCCGGCACATGGGCCCGCAATATCTGCACCGCCGCCAAAATCTCCCGCGTCGGCACATCCCCGCAGCACGCCATCACCACATCCGGCTCGCCAGCGCCGTCATTGCTGGCCCACTCCCACTTGCCAATCCCCGCGGCACAGTGCTTCTCCGCCGCCTCCATATTCAAATACTGCACCGATGGCGCCTTGCCCGCAACAATCACATTCACATAGTTGCGACTCCGCAGGCAATGATCCGTCACGCTCAGCAGGCAGTTCGCATCCGGCGGCAGATACACCCGAATCACATCCGCCTTCTTGTTCACCACATGATCAATAAACCCCGGATCCTGATGCGTAAACCCATTGTGGTCCTGCTCCCACACGTGCGATGAAAGCAAGTAGTTCAGCGATGCAATCGGTTTCCTCCACGCCAGCTTCCGCGTCACCTTCAGCCACTTGGCATGCTGGTTAAACATCGAGTCAACAATGTGAATAAACGCCTCGTAGCTCGCAAGCATCCCGTGCCGCCCAGTCAGCAAGTACCCCTCAAGCCAGCCCTCACACTGGTGCTCGCTCAGCACCTCCATCACCCGTCCATTTGGTGCCAAGTGGTCATCGCTCGGCCGTATCTCCGCCGTCGTCCCGCGATTGGTCACCTCAAACAACGCCCCCCAGCGGTTTGAGGCCGTCTCATCCGGGCTAAACACCCGAAAGTTCTTCGCCGCGGCGTTCAGCCTCATCACATCCCGCAAAAAGTTCCCTTGCGCCCGCGTCGCCTCCGCCGTCACCGTCCCCGGCTTGTCCATTTTCACGGCATATTCGCGATAGTCCGGCAGCACAAGATCCCGCAGCAGCAGCCCGCCGTTGGCATGCGGGTTGTCACTCATGCGGTGCGTCCCGCTCGGCGCCAGCGCCGCAAGCTCACTATTCAGTTTGCCCGTCGCATCAAACAACTCTTCAGGCCGGTAGCTCCGCATCCACTCCTCAAGCAGCTTTAAGTGCCCCGCATCGTACTTCACATTCGTCAGCGGCACCTGGTGAGAGCGAAAGCTCCCCTCAACCTGCACGCCATCAACAACCTTTGGCCCGGTCCATCCTTTGGGCGACCGCAGCACAATCATCGGCCACAACGGCCGTTCCGTAAAACCATTCTCCCTCGCTTGCGCCTGAATCCGCTGAATCTCATCAATCACATCATCCAGAGTGTCGGCCATCAGCCGGTGCATCGCCGCAGGCTCGTGCCCCTCAACATACCGCGGCGCATACCCATATCCCCGCAGCAGCGCATCAAGCTCGCCGTGCGGTATCCGCGCCAGCACCGTCGGCCCGGCAATTTTGTAGCCGTTTAAGTGCAAAATCGGCAGCACCGCCCCATCACCAATCGGGTCCAGAAATTTGTTCGAGTGCCAACTCGTCGCCAGCGGCCCCGTCTCCGCCTCGCCATCACCAATCACGCACGCAGCAATCAGCTTCGGATTATCAAACACAGCGCCAAACGCATGTGAAATCACATACCCAAGCTCACCACCTTCATGTATGGAGCCCGGAGTCTCCGGCGCAACATGGCTGGGTATCCCTCCCGGATACGAAAACTGCGTAAACAGCTTCTTCATCCCCGCATCATCCTGCGAAATCTCGGGATACACCTCGCTGTACCGCCCCTCCAAATACGTGTTGGCCACCAGCCCCGGCCCACCATGCCCCGGCCCGGCCATGTAAATCATGCTCAGCTCGCGCTGCCGAATCACCCGGTTCAAATGCGCATAAATAAAGTTCAGCCCCGGTGTGGTGCCAAAGTGCCCCAGCAGCCGCGGCTTGATGTGCTCCGCCGTCAGCGGCACACGCAGCATCGGATTGTCATACAGGTAAATCTGCCCGACAGACAAATAATTCGCGGCCCGCCAGTAAGCATCAATCCGCTGCAGAAGCTCATCAGTCGCCGGAGCAATCACAGCCCCCGCTGCCGGCCTCTTTCCGGGCACCTTTACACTCTTGCTCGCATCCGTCGTCTCGGTCTTCGTTGTCGGCTGTGTCATCGCATCCTTCATTTCAAAGTTCACCAACCCAAACCGTCCTCACTCCCGCCGGCCTCTCTTACGCATCGCCCGTCCCCAGCCCCATCATCCGCACAACATGCCGGGCAATCATCGCCTCTTCATCCGTGCGCACAATTCGCACCACCACCCTCGCAGCATCGTCCCCATCACTCGTTGATATTACCCCGAACCCGCGCTCATTCCGTCCAGCATCAATCCCTACACCCAAAAACGCAAGATCTTTACAAATCTCCGCCCGAATCTCCGCGGCGTTCTCTCCAACCCCGCCCGCAAAAACCAGCGTGTCAATCCCACCCATCGCCGCCGCCATCGCACCAATGTTTTTGGCCGCGATCCTGCAAAACAGCGCCACTGCCTCCGCCGCCCGCTCATCCGTCGCCCGCCGCACCAGCAAGTCGCGCACATCGCCGCTCGTCTCCGACACGCCCAGCAACCCGCACGCATTGTTCATCATCCAATCCAGCCCCGCCGCATCCAGCCCGCACTCCCGCGCAAGATACACCATCACCCCGGGGTCCAGGTCGCCCGGCCGCATCGCCATCATCAGGCCCGATGTCGGCGTAAACGCCATCGTCGTATCAACCGGCGCTCCCTTAGCCACCGCCGCCAAACTCGCCCCCGCACCCAGATGCGCCAGCAGCACGCGCCCCTCGGCCTCGCCCTCCCGCCCAACCCGCCGCAGCTCCGCCATCAAATACTCGTATGACAATCCGTGAAACCCGTACTTGCG
>JBBRKQ010000104.1:0-13370 GCA_038231815.1 Phycisphaerales bacterium | reverse complement strand
GTTATTGGACTTGCACGGTATTGTTTGCCGAGGCGGAGGAAGGGGGCGGCGATGACGTCGGAGAGGGCATCGAGCATTGACTTGAGGGTTTGCTTTCCTCCGGTGTTGTAAGCAGCACAGGTTCGGGCGAGGAGGCAGACGCTGCGGGTTTCGATGATTTCGAGGTTTCGGCGGATGAGGTCGGCCAGGAGTTCGCGGGGGGTGAGGGGGTGGGTGGGGGTTGCAACTGGAGAGTTATTGGACATTGGGAGCCTTTGTTAGGGTTGTGAATGGAGACGGAGGAAGTTTGCCATGTGTTTGGGGTTTGTCAAGCAGAAAATTTTTCGAGTTGGGATTTTGATGTTTGAGAGGACATGGGGTGGTCCCTGCGGGAAATGGGTAAATTACAAAATGGTCAAATGGTCAAATGGCCAAATTGCCAAATTTTCAGGCAGGGAGGTAGTGGGCGTGCGCGGGGGTGGTGGGGGTATTTTGGGGCTGAGGGGGTGGGGTGGCAAACTGTGGAGGTGGGTTGGCCGTACTCAGATAACAATGGGTGCGCGACGGGTCTGTCTGCCGATGACCAAAGGCCTAACATTTTGGTCGTTGGATGCAGTTGTGAGCATCTGTCATGCACGCCGGCTCCGAAAACCGTGTGTGCGAAGTGTGTGTTTTTTTTCAGCATTCGGGGATGTGTTTGGCCCCGCTGCTTCGTAAGTTCGAGCCGATATCAGGTTCAATCATGCCCGAAGGCAACAAAGAGTCACGGAACAAGAAATCCCCCGCAGGCCCACCGGAACGCTCGGACCGACAGTCCGAAAGGCCTGGTGGAAGTGGCGGTAGCGGTGGAAACAACGGTAATAACAGCGGCGGCGGTGGTGGTGGAGGCCTGCCCGGTCCCAAACCTATGCGCGGCATGTTCGGAATTATCGCCGCACTTTTGTTTGCGTTTTTTATTGTCTCGGTGCTCTCGGCGGGCTCCACTGGCGGCATTAAGCTGGAGACGTGGAAGGAGTTTGAGACTCGCTACAGCCAAGGCTATTTTGACAAAGACTCGATCGAGCTGCACGAGGGTGTGATCTCGGCTGATCAGATCAAGGGCGTGGCCAAGGGCGAGCTGGGTAAGGTGCAGTACACCTTTAACGCGAACCACCGCGAGCCGGTGTACAAGCAGCTTTCAGAGCTGACTGGCGGTCAGTTCAAAGATATTCCTACATCGCCGTGGACGGGCATGCTGATTGGCATGATCCCGGTGCTGCTGATTATTTTTATAATCTGGTTCTTGCTGTTTCGCGGCTTGCGTTCTGCCACTGGTGGGCCGGGTGGCATGCTGGGCAACTTTGGCAAGAGCAAGCACAAGATGGTGATGAAGGAAAAAACCGGCATCACCTTTGATGATGTCGCTGGTATTAACGAGGCCAAAGAGGAAGTGACCGAGATTGTCGAGTTCCTTCGCAGCCCCAAGAAGTTTACTCGCCTGGGTGGGCGCATCCCGCGTGGTGTGCTGCTGATTGGTGAGCCGGGCTGCGGCAAGACGCTGCTGGCCAAGGCCATTGCTGGCGAGGCGGATGTTCCGTTCTTTTCTATCTCAGGCTCTGACTTTGTTGAGATGTTCGTGGGCGTTGGCGCCTCACGCGTGCGTGACTTGTTCAAGCAGGCGAAGGACTCTGCACCCTGCATCATCTTCCTTGATGAAATCGATGCGGTAGGCCGCAAGCGTGGTGGCGGGTTTACTACTGGCGGGCATGATGAGCGTGAGCAGACTTTGAACGCCATTCTGGTTGAAATGGACGGCTTTGCTACGGGTGACGGCATCATCGTCGTCGCCGCGACTAACCGTGCTGATGTGCTGGACCCAGCGCTCACGCGGCCGGGCAGGTTTGATCGCCAGATTGTGGTGAACCTGCCGGATGTGAAGGGCCGGCTGGAGATTCTGAAGGTTCACGCCAAGAAGGTTAAGCTTGGGCCGAATGCGGACCTGGAGCGGCTTGCCCGCGTCACGCCCACGTTCTCTGGTGCGGACTTGGCGGCCATTATCAATGAGGCCGCGCTGGCTGCGACGATGCAGAACAAGGATTACATCGAGCACGCTGACCTTGAAGAGGCGCGTGACAAGATCAAGTTTGGGCGTGCCCGCAAGAGCCGGGTGCGCGAGGCAGATGAGAACAAGCTCACGGCCTATCACGAGGCCGGACACGCGGTGCTGCAGGTTCTGCTGCAGGATGCGGATCCGCTGCACAAAGTTACCATTATCCCGCGCGGCAACGCTGGCGGGGCCACGTTTTCGATGCCTGAGAAGGATCGCTCCGGCTACGGTCTGAAGTGGCTCACCGCCACCATGAAGGTGATGTGTGGCGGTCGCATCGCCGAGCACAAGGCCATGGGCGATTTCTCGAGCGGCGCATCGATGGATATCTCGCAGGTCACACGGATTGCCAAGACCATGATTGAGGAGTGGGGCATGTCGCCCAAGCTCGGTTTTGTGCGGTACGCGGGATCTGACACGCGTGAGATGTACATGCCTGACAAGGGCTACAGCGATAAGACGGCCACGATTATTGATGAAGAGGTTCGTCGGCTTTCGGATGAGGCCTACGTCGAGGCATCAAAGATGCTTGATGAAAATTGGCCTGCGGTTGTGAACGTGGCCGAGGCGCTGCTGCGGTACGAGACGCTTGATGCCGCGGATGTGCTGAAGATCATGCGTGGCGAGAGCATTGGCAAGCCCACGGTCTCTGAATTGCTGGCTGCCGAGGCCCGCAAGAGCCGCGAGGCCGCGGCGGCAGCGACAGGGACTGGCACCACCGGCTCCACGCCGGATGTTCCGCCGGGCAGCATTGTTACCCCCGCGTAAGTGGCGGGTGGCGAGTGATTGATTGGATCGTTTTTTCTTTCCCTTGAATTGTCGGTCAGCTGATTTGTACCGTAGCTGAAGCCCACTCGCAACAAGTCACCCGCAACTAGAACACCCGCAACTAGAACTCCCGCAATCAGAACACCCGCAATCAGCCCGGCACGATGGCAAAAACCGTCAGGCCGGGCTTTTTCGTAGGCACTGAGATGGTTCGTATGTCTGGCACTTCCGTCTAGCTCTTACGGCCCTTCGGCAATCTTGCGATTTGGCAAGTTGGATTGGCTCTTACCTAAGAGCGAAGGTTCGCAGCAGTTTGTACTCCGCTCCGTGCTGCGTCGCGATGCTCTCGACTAAGTGAATCTCACTCATCGTGAACGTCACCCGGTCGGCCTCGGGGAGTTCAACATCAACAGCCTGCGGGCTTGTGCCGGGTTCGTAGCGAAACAACGTGATGTGGGGCAGGAATGGTGTGGTTTTCTTTTCGCGTAGCACGGGCTTTATTAGCCGCGAAACGAGGCGTTTGTGGACTTCGAGGAGCGACGATGGTTCATCGGTCACTGCCGCCAGCAGGCGCGGGGTTTGGCGGCGGGGCAGTGTCATCAGGCGGTTGATGTGCAGCTGGCAAGCCCGCTGCCCGGCGGCGGCACGTTCGATTGATTCGTGAATGGTGGCGATTTCGTTCTTGTGGCGGTCACCTAGGAACACCAGTGTCATGTGCAGGTGCTCGGTATGCACCAACCGGTGTGCGGCCTGCTGGCCCGCACCAACGCGATCGAGCAGCCGCGGTGAGCCAAGCTCGGCAATTTGCAGTGCCAGAGCTTCGGGCAACATGATGGAAACAAACAACCGATGCGCCACGACAATAACTCCGGTGAGCGACCCTGCCTTGATTTGGCTACTTAAAAATATGGCGCTTTGGCCATTTGCCTACTAGTAACCCTTCTCCAGCTTCGCCCCCGGATAGAACTTCACCACGATCTTTCGCCAATCTTCGCCACGTTCGGCGAGTTCTTTGGCGGACCATTGGCAGAGCCCAACACCGTGGCCGTAGCCGCGGCCGCTGATGCTAAAGACGTCTCCGTTTGGTTTAAACTCCAAATCGCCGGATCGGACCAGTGTGTCACCGGTGATCGCGGGCATGCTTTCAGCCGCCTCGTTGCAGGCCCGGCGCATTTCCTCGGCTGTGAGGCTGTAGCCTACGCCGCCGGGCTGAAGGACTTTGTAGCGGCTTGGCCGCCCGACGCTGTTGCGGGTTTCGACGGTGATGAGTTCTATGTATTTGAGCGATCTGATCGGGTGTTTGTTGCCCTCGCCCCATGCCCGGAAGCGTGCGAGTAGTTCGTAGCGGGTGCGGTATGCTGTCCAGCGGAAGTACTTTGCGGTGCGGCCCAGTTCTTCGCGGCTTTGGGCCTGCAGTGGCCCGGCGAGGTTGTAGTCAAAGCCGATTCCGGTTGGCCACACATCACGGGCTGATGCTGGCCGCCCGCCGGAGGTTGAGCTGAAGTAGGCCCGCAGCACCTGTCCGGCCCATGTGAGCACCACGCCTAGTGTGCGGCGAACGGCGGCTTCTGCCTGAGGGAGCTGCGATGCACCGTTGTACACCTGGCTGTTTACTGTGGCTTCAACATCAAAGGCTGCGCCCGCTGCCCGTGCGCGGGCACGTTCGTGCAGCGCGTAGCTGCGGGCCGCTACGGCCTGGGCATCAAAGGCACCCTGTGGCCATGATGCGTACAGCTCAGCGGAGATTACGCCTTCGAGGTAGTCTTCGAGACCGACGGACTCGATCGTGTCAAAGGTGCCGACGGGCGCTTTGCCGCGGGGTGTGAGTTTGAAAACCCCGCCGTACTGCTTGCCGCTGAGCAGTATTGCCGGATCACGCAGGTTGGTTGCCCGCACCGGAGATTCTGCATCGCCTCGACTCTCGGCACCTTTTGCCTTGCCACCGGCCAGACGGCCAAAGCCGCCGACGGAGCCTTCGACTGCGGAAATTTCCAGCGGCGTGGCCCGTGGGAAGCGGCCGATGAGACCGGTGGAGTCTTTGAGTTCCCATTCGCTGGCGGTGAGGGTGACTGTGACGGGGGTTGCCAACCTTGCTGGCGGACGGTTTGACCCAGCGGGCGCTGCGTAGAGGCCTGAGCCGAAGGTGACAGAGAGTTTGAGCGTGTTGCTTGCCGCGGCGACGCGGACGCGGATATCGGGCTCACCGGCGATGCCGGGCAGCAGCACACGCGGGATGTCGGACGGTGATTGGTCTTTGGGCCCGGCGGCGATTTTGCTGGAGTCGGATGAGCCATCAAAGGTGGAGCAGCCGGCTTGCAGGGCTAGGGCCGCAGCGGTGATGGCCACGGCCAGCAGCGTGCGGACTGCATGGTTGCGACTTGGCAACAGCTGCCGCGTTTTAAGAGCACTTTGGGTTGGTGGGGCGGTGTGGTTGGTTGTGGGCATCTTCATTGTGTGCATCCTGCACGGGCTGCATTGGCGAGCGCGGTGGAGCGGGATAGCCGCCGCACCGCTAGGGGACGGTGGGAGGTTAGTCCGCATCGCCCGGCATCTGGCTTGGATGGGTTAGTTCTTGTCTGTCCAGATCACGCCCAAGTGGTTGGCGACGGGGCGGAACTTTCCATCGCTGGGGCGGTTGGTGATGAGGTTGCCCTGGGCATCATAAAACAGGAACGCCGTGGAGCCGCCACCGTCGAGATTGACTGCATCGGTACAGCCTTGGTTGTGGAAGATCGCGGCCAGTTCGGGAAGGGTTATTCCGACGGACCAACCTTTCTGGCGACCATCGATGGTGACGAGCACGAGCGTTTTGCCACCATCGGCCACGCCCACGGCGGTGCGTGGGTGGCGGACGGCGGAGGCGACGCGGGCGGACTCGGCCGTTGCGAACCCGGCGGTGAGCAGTGGGGTGCCGGTGGCGGTATCGGTGTCTGAGGCGCCGATGCCGGCGACTGCTTCCCGCACACCGGCGAGGTCCATGTCGGTGAACCTTCCGATGCGGGCTTTGAGCCCGCCCGCGGCATCGCGGCTGACGAGCAGCGCGGGGTCTCCGATGCCGGCGTACTGGCGGGGGGGTGAGACGATCACGCCGTCGGACATTGAGAGGCCGAGGACGTCGGCATCGACGCCGGTGCCGTAGTTTTTGTCGCCCCCGGTGTTGGAGAAAAAGTTTGCGTTGACCGCAACCATGGCGCGGGGCTTTGTGATGCTTGCCGCGGCGGCGTAGACATCTGCGGCCCAGGTATCGGTGGGTAGCAGCTTGGCTTCAACCGTAGTGGCTGCGGGTTCGTGGAGCGGTGCGGTGACGACGACACGCACGGAGGGATCGGCTAGGTTTATGCGGGCCAGCTTGCCGCGGATTGGGCCGGTGGGGCAGGAGAGTTCGATATCTTGGACGGTGAGGGCGGGGGCGGGCGATGGGGTGGAGGGTGGCTGATCGTGTCCGGCGCAGCCAGCGAATAAAGCGGCGAGAGGGATGAGGAAGCGGGTGTGTTTCACGGTAAACTGTACCAGACAAGGAGTTGGATGTGGGAGGGTGAGAGGCGCTGCGGAGGTGTGATTGGAGTGTGCGGAGAGGAGAGGGGGCATTTGTTGTTTTACGGCGTATTTTGGCGTTAAATTGATTGTGGTCACCCACGGTACGCTTCCGCGTACCGCTCTTAGGGTGAGGTGGTGGTGGAAGGCGTATGTGGTCACCCACGGTACGCTTCCGCGTACCGCTCTTAGGGTGAGGTTGTGGTGGGGTGAGATTTTTTTGGCGGCGGGTTGTGGGTGGAGGGCGTATGTGGTTACCCACGGTACGCTTCCGCGTACCGCTCTTAAGGGCGGGGTTTAGAGCATCTCGCGGAGTTTGCGGAGGGTGTCGAAGGCTTGCATTGGGCTTAGGGCTGCGAGGTCGAGCTGTTCGAGTTCGGTCATCGCAGGGTGGGGCACGTATTCGGTGAAGAGGGCCATTTGGCCGCCATCGGCTTTGGCTTTGGCTCGGCGGACGGGTTCGCTGCGGCGGAGTTCTGCGCCGTGGTCTTGCTGCTGGACGGAGAGTGTTTCGAGCAGTTCGCCAGCTCGGCGGACGACGCGCTGTGGCACGCCTGCGAGTCGGGCGACGTGCACGCCGTAGCTTCGATCAGCCCGGCCAGCGATGATGCGGTGGAGGAACACGATTGCATCGCCGTGCTCACGGACGGCGACTTGCAGATTTTTTACGGCGCCGGGCATGAGTTCGGCGAGCTGTGTGAGTTCGTGGTAGTGCGTGGCAAAGAGTGTTCGCGGGCAGGGGCGATCGGGCCGTGCTGTGGCCAAGTCCTCGGCGATGGCCCACGCGAGGCTCAGGCCATCGAGCGTGCTTGTGCCGCGGCCGATTTCATCGAGCACCACCAGGCTGCGTCCGGTGGCGTTGTTTAAAATTCCCGCGGCCTCGGTCATTTCCACCATGAATGTGGACTGCCCGGCGTGCAGCGCATCATCAGCGCCGATGCGGGTGAAGATCCGGTCGCACATGCCCACGGTGGCGCTGTCGGCGGGTACGAAGCTTCCGGCGTGGGCCAGCAGCACCAGCAGCGCGGTCTGGCGGATGTACGTTGATTTACCGGCCATGTTCGGCCCGGTGATCAGCGCCAGCGCCGGGCCGGTTTTGGCGGAGACGCCGGGTTCATCGCTGGCTTCACCATCGGCCACGCCCAGCGAAACATCGTTGGGCACAAACTGCCCCATCAGCACTTCATCTAGCACGGGGTGCCGCCCGCCGGTGATTTCGAGCACCGGCTCCTCGCACATGCGCGGCTTCACCCAGCGGCGGGCCACGGCCTTGTCGGCAAAGCACAGCAGCACATCAAGTTCGGCAACGGTCTGGCCGAACAGACCGATGGGCTCCAGCACGGTTGCGGCTTTGTCGCACAAGTTGGAGAAGATGAGCTGCTCGCGATCCACCGCCCGCGTGGTGGCGGTGGTGGTCTTGTCTTCAAACTCCTTGAGCTCCGGGGTGATGTAGCGCTCGGCGTTTGTGAGCGTCTGGCGGCGGGCAAACTCCGCTGGGGCGCGGCTGGTTTGGCCTTTGGGGAGTTCAATAAAGTAGCCAAAGACTTTGTTAAAGCCCACTTTGAGCGATGGCAGGTTGTGTTTGCCCACCAGCTCTGCCTGGTACTTTGCAAGCCATTGGCCGGCGTTGTCTTTGAGTGTGCGGGCTTCATCGAGGGCTGCATCAACGCCGTCGCGGATTAGGCCGCCTTCGCGGAGGTGGGCGGGGGGCGCTTCTACGCATGTGCGCACAATTTCGCCGGCGAGTGGGCCTAGTGCGCCCAGCACGGCGCGTACTACGGCGCGGCGTGCTGCCAGGGCGGGCACCTCGGCCATGAGTTGTTCGAGCAGTGCTGCTTGCTGCAGGCTGCGGCCGAGGGCGACGATGTCACGCGGCGTGCTGCGGGCCAGGGCCACGCGGGCGCCGATGCGCATGACATCCTGCACCGGCTCTACTGCCTGGGCTAGTTCACCGGCGAGTTTGCGATCCTCAACTAAGGTGGCCACAGCGCTTTGACGGGAGAGCACGGCCTCAAGCTTGCAGGGTGGGCGCACCAGCCAATCACGCAGCAGGCGCTTGCCCATGCCGGTGCGGCAGAGGCTGCGGCCGCTGCCGCCGGGGGCACCGCCGCCGGTGGTGAAGACGCCCACCAGTGAACCGGCGATGCTGCTTTCAAGCGGGCTTTGGGCGCTGCGCAGGGTGCGGTCTATTTCGAGTGCCCGCAGGCTGGCGGCATCCAGCAGCACGCACTCGCCGGCGCTTTCTCGTTTGGGCGGGCGGAGGTGTTTTAAGGCTGCTTTGGTTGGGTCAGCATCGGGCGCTTGGGTTGCGCGCAGGTAGCGAACGATTGCTCCGGCCGCGGGGATGAGCGGGTCGGCGGTGCCTAGGTCAAAGCCGCCGAGGGTGGTGACGCCGAACTGCTGGCAGAGGGCCTCGGTTGCTTCGGCCATGCGGAAGTGCCACTGCGGCTGTCCGGTGCCCGCGATGGCCAGAGCCCGCAGTGCGGCGGCGAGGCGTTCGGGTGGGTTGCCGTCGGCCGTTTGGCCGTAGATGAGTTCGCTGACGCCGCGGCGGGCGAGTTCATCTGCGAGTTGCGCTGCGGGGAGTGACAGGACGGTGAACGCGCCGGTTGAGACTTCGACCAGGGCCACGCAGGCGACGGTGTTTGGCTCTATGTTTTCCAAGGAGGGGAAGGCGACGGCGGCGAGTGTGCAGGCGCGGTCATCGGCCAGGAGAGCATCATCTACGAGTGTGCCGGGGGTGAGAACCTGGGTTACGGCGCGCTCGATGAGGCCGCCCTGAGCATCGGCGGCGTCCTGGACTTGGTCTGCCACGGCCACGCGCACGCCTTGGGCGACTAAGCGGCGGAGGTATGTTTCAAGCTGGTGGTAGGGCATGCCGGCCATGGGCACGCCGGCAGTTCGCTGGGTGAGGGTGAGGCCAAGGAGTTTGGAAGCGCGGACGGCGTCATCATCAAAGAGTTCGTAGAAATCACCGATGCGGAAGAGGAGCAGACAATCGGGGTGGGCGGCTTTGAAGCGGGCGTACTGCCGCATGGCGGGCGTGTCACGCGGGTTGTTGGGGGTGGGGGTTGCCATGGCGTGGAAGGGGGGAGGAGGGGGCAAACATAGCGGGGCGGCGGATGAGCCAAATGGGCAATTGGTTAAATGGCCAAATTGCCGAATTCGAGGCATTTTGTGGAAGGGGCGGGCGGGTTTGGGTGGGAGTGTACGGTTGATTTTTGGATTTCGGGTTACCGAGCGGCTGTTTGTGTGGCATAGGGTGATGGAGTAGAGTTGGATTTTTTGCTTCGGTTTGAGTCAACTTACCGCGTTTGTTGAAGAGCCAGCCTTGCGTTTAGGAGTGCATCATGCAAGCCTCTCGCCGCTTTCGCGCTTCTACGTTGATTGTGCTTCTTGTGGTGATGGCGATCATCGCGCTGCTGGTGGCGATTTTGCTGCCGTCGCTTGGGAAGGCACGGACGGCGGCGACATCTGGAGGCGTTGCGATGAACGCAAAAAACTGCAGCGGCGGGTTGACGTTTGCACCCTGATGCGGCGTGACAACGGATGCGAATTCAGTGCAAACGGAAGGCGAACACGGGAACGGAACAGGTCCGCGAATCACATTTTTGGATCTAACCGCTACTAATGGTCGAAAGTTAATGTATACTCTGTATCACGGCCGACGTTCTGTCGGATCGTGACGCTTGCCGAGCAGCAATTCATCGAGGTTTTTCTCGCTGAGCATTACCGCTGAGCTTTATCTTTGGGAGTCCACACATGACCCGCCGATTCAGTACACGCGCGTTTACCCTGATCGAACTGTTGGTCGTCATCGCGATCATCGCGCTGCTGGTGAGCATTCTGCTACCGGCGTTGGGCGAGGCGAGGCGGTCTGCCCGCAAGGTGCAGTCGCTGGCGAACCTGCGAACCAATTCGCTGTACCACTCGGCGTACTTCAGCGACAACAAGGACGACTTTGTCAATCCGTTTGCCAACCGTGCCGGCAACAACACCACCAATGCGGGTTGCGCTGCCAACTCGCAATTTTGGGTGTGGAACACGAACCAGGCGTGCAACGTCGGATGGCCGTACGCGGGCGGGTACAGCACTTCCGGAACGGAGTCGTACGGATATCACTGGATCGCGCACACGCTGTACACGGCTGATCCGAAGGACTCGCGACTGGGGAGCATCGTCTCGCCGGGCGATCGTTCGCTGGCGCGTTGGCTGCAGGTGAATCAGCCTGCGCAGGGCGACCCGACGTGGATCTTTCCGTCCTCGTACTGGTATCCGCCTGTGTTCTGGATGGATTCAGCTCGTTACACCAACGCGACCAGGGTGGTGGGCGGAGCTGGAAACGGACACTTTGGCAAGCGAAATAAGACCCAATCGGTGCTGAACCCCGGGTACAAAGTGCTGCTGTTTGAGAACAAGGATTACTTTGCCAAGACCGAGGTGATGTGGAACCACGTCTCGGCTACATCGCGATTTGTTTTGATGGATGGTTCGGCATCGGAGTTAAAAATGGCAAACATTGTGGCGGATACCGATCCGACGGGCAATGACTTCACGAAGCTGAAGACTCCTTCAGGAACGTGGGCTCCGGGAGCCGGTGAGATGGACGGTTATCTGGAGTATGGCCGGCCACAGGGGTTCAACTGGACGTTCAGCGGTCCGGCATATTTCTGGGCGACCCGGGACGGAGTCAAGGGACGCGACTTCCTGAAGCGATGAGCCGGCGTCGCGATGTTCGCTGGTTCGACGGAACTTTGAATTGTGTCCTGCCTTTGCCTGTGCCCGCCTTGAGCGAGGTTTGAAGCCCTTATGAAACAACCTGCCCCGACAGACAAGAAGAAACTCGTTATGGGTGGTGGCGCGGTGCTGGCACTTTGTGTGGCGGCCTTCCTGCTTTTCATCAGAAGTACCGACGATCCGAAAGTGGATCCCAAGGTGGCGGAAAAGGCCAGCCAGATTGAGGCCGATCTGAGGGCGGTTAACCCACCACCGCCGCCGCCGCCGCCGATGGCGGCCGCTGTGGCGGAACCTGCAATCCCGGCCGCTAACGCAGTGCCGGAACCGCAGAGTCTTCGCGGACGGAATAAGTAATGGCTACCCATGGGGCGCCCTTTGGCGTTCGTCGCACTCGGCGTTGAGATCGTGCTGCTCGCTTGTTGCACAGAGGGTGGTCAGATACCGAGTGAATTGTGCCGAGGGGTAAGGGCTAGTGAAGGCCCGTCGGTTACGATCCAAACACAATACGAACAGCAGGGTAGGCTTGTCGGCTGCTTAAGAGTATTTTGCAACCGAACGCGTGCAATTGTCGAAACGTAGCGCATACTGTTTAGTGCTCCGGCGTTCTGTCGGATCACGACGATCCTCTCGCAGCAATTCATCGAGGTTTGTGTCGCTGAGTTTCATCTGCGGGCTTCATTTCTGGGAGTTTTTGCATGGCTCATCGATTCAGTCCGCGCGCATTCACCTTGATTGAATTGTTGGTTGTCATCGCGATTATCGCGCTGCTTGTTGGCATCTTGCTGCCGGCGCTGGGCAAGGCTCGCAACTCGGCAAGGCTTACGCAGTCGATGTCGAACGTACGTGCAATAGCGACAGCAACCGAGACCTACCGGACTGATCACAAAAGCAGCGTGCCATACCAAGTTCCAGCGGGCAGGGTGCCAGCAACGTGGTCGTACGGTGGTAAATGTACGAACATTTATTGGGCGACCCAAAGTGGAGGAGCCTATGACTTTGCACCAGCGACCCGTCCATTAAACCCATACATCTATCCTGAAATTCGGTTTGAGACCGGCGTGAGTACGACTTATCGAACCACATTGGAATTGCCGGTTTTCAAATCCCCGGGCGACAAGGCAACGCACCAGCGCGATTTTCCGAACCCAACACCCTCAATCACGGCCTATGACGACGTTGGCTCGTCATATCAGTACAATGGACGCTGGTACAACTATGTAGACAATACGAGTCTGCAAAACTGGTCACCATATTCGTTCCGGCTCTGCAAAGCGTTCGGCAAAATGTGCGATTCGTCGCTGGTGAACACGTCCACATTTGTGATGTATCACGACCAGGCGGCTGACGTGCTT
Source organism: Phycisphaerales bacterium (assembly GCA_038231815.1). Taxonomy (GTDB): domain Bacteria; phylum Planctomycetota; class Phycisphaerae; order Phycisphaerales; family UBA1924; genus CAILKP01. The sequence goes on along the minus strand of JBBRKQ010000104.1, from coordinate 914 downwards.
TCCAACGATACTGCCGGGAGAAGTTTTAGAACTTAGTTTGGCGATCTGAACAAATCGGTTATGTCGTTTCTTGATGCGCACGTTGACTACGTGAAGGTGACACCCAACGCCGACTCTGGACCTGGTTATACGTTCTTGTTTCCGCTGATTGATCGCATTCGAATCGCAGTTCGACCGTAGTTTGCGGTACCATGCTTAGTTTTCCTGACGACGAGTTTGAATCACAGTTTCGATGGCGTTTAAGACCGAAGTTTTTAAAGGGATCACGCCGTAAATTATGAACGCAAAATCAACAAAGTCTTCGACCTCTGCATTGACTCCGAAGCGGATCCTTGCTGGGTGTGTCGCGATAATCGCAATTGCCGTTGGTGGGTGGATGGCCTATCCAGCGATGATCGCTCAGGAGGGGATGGTGCCGGTTGCAGGTGAGCCCGCCAAGCCAGATGCGACTGTTCAGCGAAATGCCGCAACCGGCTCGAGCGTCGGCACCTCGGGCTCAGCGACAGCGCTGCCCGGCGCACCCACGTTTCAAAACACGGAGAAGGGTAGAATCCGGCCCACTGATTCGCGATAAGTGGTTTGGTGATACTTAACGGCTTGGTGAACAATTATAGGTTCTAAACGAATTGTCCTCGTCGCGTGGCGGCTCGCGTACTGCTCCGGATGGCAAGTAGTTGGCGGGCGGGGAGGTGGTGATTTGGGGTGGCGGTGAACCTCGGGTAACGCTATTGCGGCGGTGTGAGGCGATCTGAGGCTACTGACCGGCATCGCTTCGCGATGAAAGGCTGGGTTTGGGTTTAGCTGCTGCGTATCCCTGACGGTGCGGCTTTGGCGGGTGGGGTGGGCATTGGGCGTGCTTGATGGTTTTTGCTGGACTGCGGCCGCGGCGGGTGGGGGCTTATACACTTGACCCC
>JBBRKQ010000103.1:0-13633 GCA_038231815.1 Phycisphaerales bacterium | reverse complement strand
TCCACGCCGTATGTCGTCCGGGCCCAATTCACAAGCCCCGGCGCATCAAAGTCCATCTCAATTTCCCCGCCAACTTCGGGGAAGTACTCGCCCATGTGCAGGTTAATGGAGTTGCTCGCCTCATCCTTGGCCGAGCGGCGGATCCTGATTTCCATCTCATCACGCTCAATCCCGCGAAGCTGCCTCGGCGTAATATCCGTCCGCAGCAGTTGCTGGGCATAGTTTGAGGCGCACGTCGCCGGGTAGTCAGGAGAGAGGAACTCGCCCACTGCCTTGGCCGTGGCATCGCGGATGTACTCAAAGATCAGGCCCTTCATGTCGCGGCCTTCAAGTGCACGCTGGCGCAGCGTGTAGAACGAGCGCCGCTGGTGCTCCATGACCTCATCGTACTCAAGAATCATCTTGCGACGCTGAAAGTTCGTCTCTTCAACCTTTCGCTGCGCCCGCTCGACTGATTTACTCAGCATCGGGTGCTCAATCGCATCGCCCTCCTTCATGCCCAGCCGCGCGAGCAATCGCAGCGTCGCATCACCGGCAAACAGTTTCATCAGCTCATCATCCAGTGAAATAAAGAACCGCGATGATCCTTTATCACCCTGCCTGCCCGACCGACCTCGAAGCTGATTGTCAATCCGCCGGGACTCGTGCCGCTCCGTGCCGATCACGTGCAGCCCGCCCAGCTCCTCGATGCTCTTAAACCACGAGATCCGGTGCAGCAAAAACCGGTTGTTCCGATCCAGCTCCTTGCGAAGCTGGTCGTTGTTGAGCTTGGCCACATCCTTCTCGCTCAGCCAGGTGTTCCGCAGCGCCCAGTGCCGCAGCAGCGTCGTCTCCAGCGTCGGCCAGTCCATCGCCTCAACATCACGCTTGTTCAGCCCCAGGTCCTTCTCCTGCGGGGCAATCTTGCGGTACACAAGCTCGCGCAGCTGCTCCTCCGGTGTCTCCACCGTCACTTCCCGCGGCGCGATGCCCCGGCGAAGCCAGTGGTCCAGCAGTTGTTCGCGGCTCAGCTTGCCCAGCTTAATGTCCGTACCGCGGCCGGCCATGTTCGTGGCAATCATCACCGCGCCAATCTGCCCCGCGTTCTCAACAATGCTCGCCTCACGCTCGTGCTGCTTGGCGTTTAGCACCTCGTGCTGAATCCCATGCTTGCGCTGCAGCATCTCGGCGAGTTGCTCGGATTTCTCGACGCTGGTGGTGCCCACCAGCACCGGCCGCCCGCAGTCATGGAAGTTCTTGATCTCATCAACGATCTGGCTCCACTTGTCCTTGCCAGTCACAAACACAATGTCATCAAAGTCCCGCCGCGTCACCTGCTTGTTGGTCGGAATCGCCACCACATCCAGCTTGTAGATATCGTGGAATTCCTGCGCCTCGGTGTCCGCCGTGCCGGTCATGCCCGCCAGCCGCTTGTACATCTTAAAGAAGTTCTGAATCGTAATCGTCGCAACCGTCTGCGTCTCCTGCTTGATCGGCACCGCTTCTTTGGCCTCAACCGCCTGGTGCAACCCGTCGGACCACGCACGCCCGTACATCGGCCGGCCGGTCGAGATATCCACGATGATCACGCTCGGCACTTTCTGCCCGGTCTGAGGATCCTCCGCCGGGCCGATGATGTAGTCCTTGTCACGCTGGTACACAACGTGCGCACGCAAGGATTGCTCCAGCAGGTGCGGCACATCCATGTTCTCGCCCACATAAAACGAACCCATCCCCGCCACACGCTGCGCCTCGGCCACGCCATCGTGCGTCAGGTGCACGCTCTTGCGCTCTAGGTGCGTCTCGTAGTACTGCATGTGCTTCTTTTTCTCAGCCTCAAACTGCGGCATCTTCGCTGCCGCGGCTTTCAGCTCCGCCTGCATGTCCGGTATCTTGGCCTTGTCGCGCGCGTTGCGGATGTCACCTTCAATACCCTTCATCCGTTTCTTCAGGTCCAGCGCCTCATCCTCGGCCCGCTGCCACGGCTTTTGCCGATCTACAAGGTGCCTGGCAAGCTTGTCGGCCATGTCATACCGCGGCTTGCCCTCGTGCGCAGGCCCGGAAATAATCAGCGGCGTCCGCGCCTCATCAATCAGGATTGAGTCTACCTCGTCAACAATCGCAAAGTCACGCCGACGCTGCACCTGCTGGTCCACCGCACGCTTCATGTTGTCACGCAGGTAGTCAAAGCCAAACTCGCTGGTTGTGCCGTACACAACATCGCACATATACATCCGACGCTTCATGTCCTCCTGCTGCATGTGCTGCGGGTGAATCGCGCCCACCGTCAGCCCAATGGCCCGGAAGTACGGCGCCGTCCAGTCCCGGTCACGCTGCACCAAGTAATCATTCACCGTCACAACGTGCACCTTCAGGTGCTCAATGCACGCCAAAAACGTCGCCAGCGGGGCCACAATCGTCTTGCCCTCGCCCGTCTTCATCTCGCTGATGCGGCCCTGATACAGCACCATCGCGCCGATCAACTGCACATCAAACGGCCGGGCCCGGTACGGGGGCCGTGACTCTGGGTACAACTCCCGAACCGCATCGTAAATCTCAATCGGAATATCCATCTGCCGCCACCCGGCAATCATGTGGTCGTTGCCCAGCCACTCCCCGTCTGGCTCGCACTCCGGAGTTGCTTCCATTTGCGCCTTCGTCTCGGCATACGCAGCCCGCACGCCGCTTGGCAGCGTGGCAATATCAAACTCCCGCTCCGGATTGAAAATCTGCCGAATGCCAATCGACCGGTCCATCGCCTCCCGCGCCACCGCAAACGCCTCGTTCATCAAATCCGCCGCCGTCTCCCCCTTGTCAATCCGTGCTCGAAACGTCACCACCTGCCCGCGAAGTTCCGCATCAGTCATCTTCCGAATCTTTGGCTCAAGCGAATTAATCGCCGCGGCACGCGCGAGGTACCTCTTTACGAACCGCTCGTTGCGGGTACCGATAATCTTGTTCAGGATTGGACCAATCAGCGGAATATCTTGTTTCATGGCAAAGACTCTCAAACAAGCACCGGGGAACATGCCAAAGGCACTGTCCGCGCCGGTTCGGCCAACATGCAAAGCACGTGGCGGTAAGCTCTCTCTTCTTTGATTGGCCCGCCCAGTTCGCTGGCAACCTTGCTCCGGCCGCGCCACCGCACCGCCCGCTGCGCCCTTGCGCACCGGCCAAATGTCGTAGCCACGGCCAAAGCATCCAGTCAAATCTGGTCACTCTGGCAATCAAATCTTGATACAACGATGGAATATAAAATTGACTAACGCAGCGCAGCAGGTGTTGCCTGCGCAGCAGCGGCACATGCAGGCACTACCACAATCGCAGCCCCCGCTGTCGCCAATCGGCAACATGCAGCGCTACGACACGGCAGCACTCACGCCACCGGTGGCGGCAGCGCCGTATGCAAAATGCTCACCACCCGCTTCGGCCGCCTGATCGACTGTTTCCCCGCGACCGCCACCTCCGCCGCCATCGCCCGTGACACGCCCGCGGTCGCAATAACCTGCTCGGCCGCAGGTACAATCCGCTGGCGAGTATTTCTTCGCTGCACCACCATCGGCGGCGGTGGGGTGGCCTCCCGCCAACTTGGCAGTGGCCCGTTCTGCTGCCCTAGGCTCAGCATGGCCAACCGGTCAACCGGCGCCGTACATGCCAGGGCCGCCACAATCACTAGGGCCAGCCCCGTCAGCACCTGCCGTGGCAAGCCTGTACGCCCACCCCGCCCAAACACCAACCCCGCAGTGCCGGAATTGCCGGAGCGGCTGGGCTGCATCGGGTTGTCACGGTCTTCAAAGGGCATGTCCACGTGAGTCTTAACAATCGGCATGCCGCCCCTGGCGGCAACAGCCTGCTTCCAAACTATACGAGATCTCCAACCCAAAGATCGCCCCGCTTCGGTTATTGAACCCGGCCCTGTGCTCTGAAACCTCGCCCTCCCGCCATAAGGCAATCTTGTGATTTGGTCCCATGCCCACCTCTGCCCCCACCCCTAGTGGGTACTATTCCGCCAACCACAAGCGCCCAAAGGCACGGATGCCCCCCGGTGCGCAAGTCACGGATGATGTACTCCCATGCACGCACGCCGCTTTTCGTTACCGGCCACCCGCCGCTCCATCACCCACAAGTTTGTTGTTGGTGGGCATGAGGGCTACCTCACTGTTGGCATGCATGCCAACGGCCAGCCCGGTGAAATCTTCATCAAGATCGCTAAGGACGGTTCCACGCTCTCGGGCATGTGCCAGGCTTTCTGCCGCGCTTTCTCGCTGAGCTTGCAGTACGGCCTCACCGTTGAAGAGTCTGTCTCGCGTTTTAAGAACATGCGGTTTGAGCCCATGGGCGCAACCGCCAACCCCGACATTCCGCAGGCGGCGAGCATCGTAGATTACGTTGCGCGATTTCTGGAGCTTCACTTTGTTGATCGCCCCCGCGCCAACCTTGCCCTTGCCGGCGCGCTTGGATAATCGGTCTGCTCGCTCGCTTGCATGATCCAGCTCAGCATCGCTGTTCAAAGTTAAAATGCGCGTGATCATGAAGTGCCTTCTGGGTTCCCGGCAAAAGGCTGCACGCACCACGAGTCCATTGTCTTCTGCGGTTTGGCAACTTGGCCATCTGAACATTTAAGAATCGGTGAGTTTGCCCTTGCCCCCGCCCCCTTCCATCTCGCACCCGCACTGGCTCCTTGCCTCTGTCCCTGTTCAAAAACTTGGTGAGGCAATCTGCTCGCCAAAGCTCAGTGAAATCAAGCGCGATGGCCCGGACCTCGTGCTCGCTTCCGACTCGCTGGTGATCAAAGTTCGCGTGCCTGTCGGAATCATCGATCGGCTCCGCACCCGCTTCGGGCGCGGCAGGCTTGCCCGCCAGGCCGCCGGCGCCGCAACGCTTGAGTCGCTGCGCGTGCTCACGGCGCAGGTTCTGGGCCATGGCACTGGGCAGCTTGGCGGCTCAGCGTGCGAGCTGCTGGTTATGCAGCGTGTGCCCGGCGTTTCACTGCTGGCCATCATGCAAGACCCGTGCACGCCAATCGAAAAAGAACACGCCGTGGCCGATGCGCTGGGCAGGCAAATCGCACAAATGACCATGGCGGGCTGGTTCAATCGAGACCATAAGCCCTCAAACCTGATCATGCAACTGAGCGATGATGATGCGCTGATTCTCGCCACCATCGCCATCATCGACACGGTTGACATTCTCCCCATCAAGCCCCGCCACAAGTTCCTCGCCGCCGCAGTGCGAATGCTCGCGAGCCTTGTTTTAGAGCCCACCGGCTGCAACTGCCCACCCCGTCGCACTCTAAGCCGCCGTGTGCTGCTGGCCATGCACCAAGAGTTCTGGACCCTGCAAGGCGCAAGCGCTGCAACCACCGATGAACCCAGCATCGCGGCCGATGCCGACACGCTGGATCCAGAGTGGGAATCACAATCCTCCCGAGCAGTATGGAAAATGACACGCGAACGAATCGCCGCCCACCTGCAAAAACACGGCACCGCCACACCAAAGGTTTCACCACGCTAAGAGCGGTACCCGGAAGGGTACCGTGACCAAGCGTGGTGACGATGTCAAAGAACCTGCGCACCAATAAGCCGACGCCTCAGGCAGCTGGTTTTCTGGCGGTTGAATTTTCTAAGGAAAGTGCAAGTTCTCACCCACGGTACCCTTCCGGGTACCGCTCTTGGTGGGAGTGTTGTTGTGTGGCGCTATGGGATTGAATCGAGCGAAGTCAGGCCGAGGGGTTCATCGGTGTAGAACGCTTCGCCGGCGGCGGCGTTGATTCGAGAGCCGATGTAGGTGTCCATGGCTGCCAGGCGTGCGGGGATGTTGGCGTTTTTGGGGTTGCCGGCCATTTGGCTGTGGTATGCGGCGATGGCGGCTTTTTTTTGGTCGGCGAAGGCGGAGGTATCGATGATAAAGCTGGGCTGTGGCAGCACGCGGAGGTGGGTGGCGTAGTAATAGAACAGCCACTTGGGGTAAAGCGGGGGCTCGCCATCATCACCGGGCATGGGCAGGCTGGTGAGCTTGGCATCAAACCGTGCATCAACGACGATGCGGGTGACGGCCAAGTGGTCTGGGTGTGCATCAAGCGGGTGAGGCACGAAGATCATGCTGATCTGGTATTTGCGGATGACACCGGCGATGAGGTGGCGTGCCTGGAGCGTGTGCTGCACGCTGCGGTTGGGCAGGCCGGTTGGCAGGCCGTTTACATCTGGCAAGATGCCCTGACCCAGCATGGTTCGCACGATGGAGCCGCCGTTGTGGGCGTGGGCAGCGGTGGGGGCCAGGGCCGCGGTTGCGGCGGCGGTTTCTTTGGCTCGAAGCTGGGGCGTACCGAGTGGTGTGGGCTCGCCACTGGTGACATCAAGTATGACTACGCGATGGCCTTGGGCGGCGAGCAGCGCAATGGTGCCGCCCATGCCGAGTTCCTGATCATCTGGGTGAGGGCCAACGATGAGGATGTTGCGGGGGGGTGGCACGAGGAGGGTGGGGACAAGAGAAAAGAGAAAGAGAAAAGGGAGAGGCGGAGGTGAAGAAGGTGCCGTGGTTTGGGATGGGGCTGGGCGAGAGTATTGGTGCTAGGGCAAGCGGGACACCGCCTGGAAAGGCGGTGGCACGGAGGGCGTGGTGCGAGTTAGTTGGGCACTTTGCCAAAGGCGAAGGCTTTGGCGGCGGCGATAGTTTCTTTGAGTTTGGTAAGGTCGGTGCCGCCGCCTTGTGCCAGGTCGGGCTTGCCGCCGCCTTTGCCGCCGCAGGCGGCGGCGGCAGTGCGCACCCAGTCGCCGGCGGAGAGGCCGCGTTTGATAAGGGTTTCGGGAACGGCAGCCAAGATGGTGAGCTTACCGGAGGCTTCATCGGGGCTGATGAGCAGCACGGCGTGGCGTGTGCGGGTGGTGCGGATGGTGTTCATCGCGGCGGTGAGGGCCTCGCGGTCGCTGGCGGCGTTGATGGTGGTGATGATGCTGACGCCGGCGTCCCACTCGGTACTTTGGGCGATCGACTTTGCGGCTGCAACAACCTCTGCAGCGAAGGCAGCGGAGGCCTGCTTGCCGGCGGATTTTTTCTTTTCTTCAAGCACTGCGAGCTTGTCGCGGAGTGTGTACTTGACCAGCAGGGGGATGCTCATGGTGTCGACGAGGCCCTTTAATTCTTTGAGCTCAGCATCGAGCGCTTCGGGCGACATTTTTTCTGCCATTGCCGTTGCGGTGGAGATGCGAACGGCGAGTTCCTGCCCGGCTTTTTGGGCCGCGATGGCGGGCACGCCGGTGAGGGCGGTGATGCGGCGGATGCCCTTGGCAACACCCTCTTCACCGGCGAGGCAGAAGCCACCGATGGCGCTGGTGGCGGCGACGTGTGTGCCGCCGCAGAACTCGACGCTGGTGAGCTCGGCCTTGGCAAGGTCAGGCTCGGTGAGCATTGCGGCGATGGGGCGGCCGATGGAGACGACGCGGACCGGATCGGGGTAGGTTTCACCAAAGACGGCGCGCACGCCCTTGATGGTTTTGGCTTGGGTGAGCTCGGTTGGTTCGGTGTAGACGGTGAGGTTTGCTTTGATCTCAGCGGCGATGCGCTTTTCGATGTTTTCAAGCTCGGCGTGCTCAACCGGCTTGCCGTGGGAGAAGTCAAAGCGAAGTTTGTCAGGGGCGACCTGCGAGCCTTTCTGCTCGATTCCATCGCCCAGCGCGCCGCGGAGGGCGAGGTTCAGCAGGTGCGTGGCGGTGTGGTTGCCGGCGATTGCGGCGCGGCGTTTGGCGTCAAGCTCGCATTGCACGCCATCACCAATGCTGATTTTGCCCTTGACCAGCCGGCCAACGTGCAGGGCGTAGCCGCCGTAGCTCTTGACATCTTCGATGCGCAGCTCGGCCCGGGTGTTGTCATCGGAGCCGGGGCGGCCGCCGATTTCGAGGATGCGGCCTTCATCGGTTTGCTGGCCGCCCATCTCGGCGTAGAAGTTGGTTTTGTCCAGCACGATGCCGATGACGTTGATGCCAGCGGACGCATCGATGCGGTCCTCGAAGTTGGAGCCGTTCCAGATGGCTTTGACGGTGGCCTTGATGTCGCGGCCGTGGAACTTGTCGTTGTCGTCGGTGGCGGCGATGTTGAGGGTTTTGAGTTTGGCTACTGCATCGGTGGGCAGTGAGAGGTTTGCGCCAGCGGCTTTGAATGATGAGCCGGCGCGGGCCTTATTTTTGGCCTGCTCCATCAGGGTGTTGAAGCCTTCTTCATCAACCTTGAGGCCGCGCTCTTCGGCCATGAGGCGGGTGAGATCGAAGGGGAAGCCGTAAGTGTCGTAGAGTTTGAAGGCGTCATCCGCGGTGATGCCGCGGGATGCGGAGAAGTAACCATCGGCCCACGGGGCGTTGATCTCGCTGAGTTTGGCGACGGCGTGGGACTTGCGGCCGTCCTTGTCGTGAATGGCCAGTGTCCAGTTACCATCTTCACGGCTGGAGGTGACGGTGGCGCCGGCGGCCTGAAGGTGAGGCGAGAGCCGGGCCTTGGTGAAGGCCTTGATGCAGGCTTCATCAAACAGCAGGATGCCGCGGGCGAGGGTGCGGCCGAAGGACTCTTCCTCATCTTTAATCACAGCGATGACCTGCGCGGGGTTCTTCTTAAGCTCAGGAAAGAAGCCGCCCATGGTCTCGACGACGACGGGAACGAGCTGGCTGAGGAATCCGGGCTTGGCGCCCAGGGTCTGAGAGCCGTAGCGCACCGCGCGGCGGAGGATGCGGCGCAGCACATAGCCGCGGCCCTCGTTGCTGGGCAGCGCGCCATCGGTGATGGCGAAGGTCAGGGTGCGGATGTGGTCGGCAATGACGCGATAGGCGGTGTCGGAGTTGTCCTTGTCGGCAGCGCCAAGTTTGCCGGTGTAGGGCTTGAGCGCTCCGGTGATGCGCTCGATGGCGACGAAGAGCGGGGCGAATACGTCGGTGTCGTAGTTAGAGCGTTTGTTCTGCAGGACGGAGACCAACCGCTCAAGGCCCATTCCGGTGTCAACGTGTTTGGACGGAAGGCTTTTGAGGCCGGCGGGCTCGGCGTTGTATTGGATGAAGACGTGGTTCCAGATCTCCAGCACATCAGGGTCACCAGAGTTAACCATGTCGGTGGCATCACGGTCGCCGATGCGGTCGAAGTGGATCTCGGAACAGGGGCCGCAGGGGCCGGTGTCGCCCATCATCCAGAAGTTGTCCTTCATGTTGCCGGGAATGACGCGGCGGCCGGGGAGGAACTGGAGCCAGAGATCGCGTGCCTCGAAGTCGGGATCAAGGCCCATCTTGGCGTTGCCACCGAAATAGGTGGCGTAGAGCCGATCCGCCGGGAGGCCGTAGACCTTGGTGAGCAGTTCCCAGCCCCACTCGATGGACTCTTTCTTGAAATAGTCGCCAAAGCTCCAAGTGCCGAGCATCTCAAAGAGGGTGTGGTGGTAGGTGTCCTTGCCTACATCTTCCAGGTCGTTGTGCTTGCCGCCAGCGCGGATGCACTTTTGGCTGTTGACGGCCCGCTTGAGCTTGCCCATGGGTGTGCCGGGATCGACCTGGCCTAGGAAGATGGGCTTGAACTGGTTCATGCCAGCGTTGGCGAACAGCAGGGTTGGATCTTCGTGCGGGATGACGGGTGAGGACGGCACGAACGAGTGTGCTTTGGACTTGTAGAAGTCCATGAAGGTGGAGCGAACGCGATCTACAGACCAGTCGTTGGACATGGGAAACTCAGTGGAGAGGCTGGGGGAGAGGCTGGGGGAGAGGCTGGGGGAGAGGCAAAATGGTCAAATTCAGAGCGGGAACGGAAGCAAGTGGGGTTGAAGTTGAAGACGCCGCCGCGGGGTGGTGTTTGGGCTTTGGGCGGCAAGGATAGGTGGCGGGAGAGCGCGGCGACGGAGGGTGGGTGGAAGGGTAAAAGCGGGGGCGGTTTGATTGGATGGCTGTGGGCGTTTGGCAAAGGAGGGGCACTGGAGCGTTGGTTCGCGGGCTCAGAGGGATCAGGCCGCTACGATTTGCCCCTTGCCAGCACCGAAAGAACGCTCCGCCATTAAAGTCCAGTCCGAACGCGCCGTCTTGGCGGCGGTTCGACTCCCCAATTCCAACTACGACCAGCGAGACCCGTTTGGTGAGCTTGCGGCCCTCGCCGAGCAGGCCGGGGCGGTTGTTGTTGGCACGCTAGAGCAGCGTTTGGATAAGCCGGTGGCTGGGACGTACATCGGCACGGGCAAGATTACGGACTTGAAGAACTTGTGCATTGAGCTAAAGGCGGATGTGATCATCTTTGATCATGATCTGTCGCCCCGGCAGATTGCCAATATTGAAGAGATTGTGGATGTGAAGGTGCTGGACAGGTCTGAACTGATCCTGGACATCTTTGCCGCGCGAGCGACGACGACGGAGGCGAAGCTGCAGGTAGAGCTGGCGCAGCTGGAGTACACGTATCCGCGGCTGAAGGCGATGTGGAGCCACCTTGAGCGCATCGTGGGTTCGGGCGGGCTGGCGGGCATTGGCACGCGTGGGCCGGGTGAGCAGCAGCTTGAAATTGACCGACGGATGGCCCAGAAGAAACAGCTTGCGCTGAAGCGCGAGCTTGAGGTGATCCAAAGCCGGAAGCGGCGGATGGTGCAGGATCGGATTCTGGATCACTTTACGGTGGGGCTGGTGGGCTACACCAATGCGGGCAAGAGCACACTGTTTAACACGCTGACGGCGGGCGGCGCGTACGCGGATGACCGTTTGTTCGCCACGCTGGTGACGCGCACGCGCGAGTGGGATTTGGGTGGGGGCACCAATGCGCAGCTTTCAGACACGGTTGGGTTTGTGCGGGACCTGCCGCACAATTTGATCGCGAGCTTCAAGGCCACGCTGGAGGAGGCAACGCACGCGCACGTGCTGCTGATTGTGCTGGATGTGTCTGACCCGGCGGCGGAGCTGCACTACAACACGGTGATGAAGACTTTGGATGAGTTGTTTGCAGAGGTGCGAACGGAGGAGGAGCGGCTGGCCAAGCGTGAGGGTGAGGATGCCGGCAATGGCAGAAGGTCACGCTGGGCGGAGCCGAAGAGGATTGTGCTGCTAAACAAGATTGATGCGCTCAAGGACAACGCGGCGCAGCTGGTGTGGCAGCGAAAGGTGCCCGATAGTATTTCGATCGTGGCCAAGGATGCGGGCGGACTGGGGCACGCAGAGCTGGTCAAGATGATTCGTGATATGGCCGAGGGTGGGGTGACGGAGTACACGATTCACGTGGCGCTGTCGGACTCGCGCACCGTGGCGACGCTGGAAAAGCGCGGCAAGGTACTTTCGCGCGAATACGAGGCCAGCACCGTGGTGATGAAGGTGATGATCGGCAAGCGGCAGATTGACCAGTTGCGATCACTGGGAGCGAAGATGCGGATTGAGGGCGAGACCCCGGCGAAGGAGGCGTGGACGGGGGAGTGAGGGCGGAGTGGCGGCGGACTCGCGACTTATCAGCTTTTCTGCACGATTTTTAGGATGGCCTGACCGTATTTGGCAGTGCGGACTTGGCCCATGCCGCGGCAGGCTTTGAGGTCGGCGATTTGTTTGGGGCGCTTCTGGCAGATGGCCAGCATGGTGGTGTTTTCAAGCACTGTGAAGGGTGGCACACCGAGCGCATCGGCAGTTTCTTTGCGCCAGAGTTTGAGGGCGGCGTGCAGGACTTTTGCGCGCGGGTCAAGGGCTTCTTCGCCTTTGGCGGATTTGTTGATAGGCGCCCCGGGTGAGGCAGCTTCGCCGCGGCGGCGGCGCGTGGGCATGCCAACGGTGCGGGCAGCCAAACGCACGGGCTGCTGGCCTTTGAGGACTGTGACACCCAGAGTGCTAAGCCACAGCAGGTCGCGATCATCAGTCGGTTCGCTGCGTTCGAGCACGCCGCAGGCGGAGAGCTGGTCGATGAAGCCGGCGATGTCACGCTCGCCGAAGTTTCGCAGAGCACCAAACGTCGGGAGCTGGTCGTGCCCGGCGGAGGTGATTTCGCTGGTGAGGGTGCCCCGGAGCACGCTGGTGATGAGTGAGGAGGTGGCGGCATCCTGCAGCCGGGCCACGGCGGAAAGGACTTTGCGGGCTGTGTCGGTGGCCGCTTGGCCCTCAAGCTCGGCCTCTTGCTGGAGGCACAGATCGCACGCGCCGCAGCCGAAGACGGGTTCATCATCGGGCATCATCGCGCGGCGCGGCGGGATGTAGCGCTGGCCGAAGTACTCGGCAAGCTCGGCGTGGCGGCAGCGGGTGCTGCGGGTGAACTTGTCCATACGCAGGAGTAAGTCGATTTGATGGTCAAGGGCAGCGCGGGCGGTTTCAGCATCGACACCCATGCGATGCTGCTGCTCATCGGCGGCTTTTTCCATCACGAAGGTCCAGGTGTCAACATCCTGGTTGTCGTGCAGGAGCACGCACTCCGCTGGCAGGCCATCGCGGCCGGCGCGGCCGGTTTCCTGCTGGTAATGCTCAATGCTCTTGGGCACGCAGGTGTGAATGACACAGCGCACGTTGCCGCGGTCAATGCCCATGCCAAACGCGACGGTGGCGACGACGATGTCGAGTTTTTCTGTGCGAAACTCTTCGCTGATTCGGGCTCGCTCGGCCGGTTCAACCTTGGCGTGGTAGGCCTTGGCGTTTAGCCCCATGCGGCGAAGCTCGGCGGCGAGCTCGACGGTTTTGTCGCGTGAAAGGCAGTAAACGATGGCGGCTTCACCGGTGTACCGGCTAATGATCGGCTTGATTTGCTGGGCGATGTCAAGCGTGTCAAAGCCGCGCTGGCGGATGGAGTAGCTGAGGTTTGGCCGATCAAACCCGCCGATGAGAACGGTGGGCTGGCGCAGGGCGAGCTGATCAATCATGTCCTGACGGACGCGGGGCGTGGCGGTGGCGGTAAGGGCCAGCACGGGGATGCGTGGGAACTGGCGTTTGAGCAGGCCGAGCTGGCGATACTCAGGGCGAAAATCATGCCCCCACTGGCTGATGCAGTGGGCCTCATCAACTGCGAAGGCTTTGAGCTGGCCGGAGGATTCAAGCTTGCGCAAAAAGCTTTGGAAGGAGCCGAGCACAAGCCGCTCAGGGGCGATGAGCAGGAGGCGGAGCTTGCCGGAGGCGATGAGGGTGCGGGCTTCATCCTTTTCTTGAGGAGTGGTGCCGGAGTGAATCGCTGCGGCCGGGTAGCCGCGGGATTTGAGACCATCGACCTGGTCCTTCATAAGGGCGATGAGGGGCGAGACGACAACGGTGAGGCCGCCGTGGATGAGCGGGGGCGCCTGGTAGCACATGCTCTTGCCGCCACCGGTGGGCATGACCACGACGGCATCACGGCCGGCGAGGACGGCGGAGATGGCCTCCTGCTGGATGGGGCGGAGTGTGTCGTACCCCCAGATGCGGAGAACCTCGGCACGGACCTGGTCGAGTAATGAAAGTGCCGGAGTTTCGGGTTGGGCGTGCGTCCCTGCCATGAGGAGGAGTGTACAGGGGTGGGCGGAGATGAAAGTGAAAGCTGAAAGACTAAGATTGAAAGAGAAGAGACAAAAGAGAAAGTTAGAGAGGCGGGGAGTGTTTACTTGCTCTGCGGGCTTCGTTTGAGCCAGCCGACGATGAGCGCGGCCAGGAGGGCGAGGGCGAGGCTGGAGCCGATCAGGACGGTGGCGATGCTGGCGAGATCGGTGTCTCGGTTGTAGTGC
>JBBRKQ010000102.1:0-13877 GCA_038231815.1 Phycisphaerales bacterium | reverse complement strand
CAAACCTCCGCACCGATGGGCGTCGCCTTCGCCAGCTCATCGCAAACCTCGTCGGCAACGCCGTCAAGTTCACCACGCAGGGCAAAGTAAGCGTTCATGTGTCGTGGTCCGCCTGGGCCCAGCCCGCGGCCGACAACGGCGCCTTCACTCTGGAGACGTCATCAGCAGGCATGCTGCGCATTGATGTGTCCGACAACGGACCCGGCATGACGGCCGCCGAAATCGCCAACGTGCGTCAACCCTTTTTCCAGGGCGATTCAACCTCAACACGAAAAAACGGCGGCCTCGGCACCGGCCTGCCTCTGAGCTTCGCCATCGCCGAAGCGCTCGGTGGCTGGATCGAGATCACCCCGTTTAATGCAGCCGGTGGCACCCGCGTCGTGATCGAACTCCCCGCCGATGAGTGCACCGCTGAAGCTTCTGAAGTCTCCGGACCAGCCGTCGCTGACAGCCGTAACCGGCCAGTCCCCAATCTCCCGATCGAAGCTCAAGATAAAACACCAACCGTCCTCATCGCTTCACCCTGCCCTGTCTCTGCCGCGGCCGCGTTAGAAATTCCAGCACCAATAACTCCAGTATCGGAAACTCCAGCAACACCAATCACCGCCGCATCGGCCGAGCCACCCGCATCCTCCGCCCCACCGGCGTTAAAGCCCAAACCGCTTATCGGCAAACGCATCCTCATCGTAGATGATGGTGAAGACAACCGCCGCCTGCTAAAGACCCACTCACTGACCATGGGAGCAACTGTGGAGCTCGCCGAGAACGGCCAGCAAGCGGTTGACCTTATCTGCGCTGCGGCGACATCAGGCCAGCCGTTTGATCTGGTACTGCTTGACATGCAGATGCCCGTGATGGACGGCTACACCGCCGCAGCCGAGCTTCGCAGCAGGGGCCACCAACTGCCCATCATCGCCGTCACGGCCCACGCCCTGGCGGGCGACAAGGCCAAATGCCTGGATGCCGGGTGCAGCGACTACCTCGCCAAACCAGTGCAGCGCGACCGCCTCCGCGAAACCATCGAACGCAACCTGCCCTCACCCGCCCCGACAATGTAAACACGTCCATAAGAGCGGTACCCGGAAGGGTACCGTGGGTGGGCGTGTTGATGATGTCAAAGAGTTCGCGCAGCGGGAAAGCTGACGCGTTCGGCGTTTGGTGTTTTGGGGGTTGGATTTTTTGGGCAAGTGCAAGTTGTCACCCACCGTACGCTTCCGCGTACGGCTCTTATTATGGCCCGCGTGGCCAGTGGGTTTTGCAGACGCGATCGAAGTAGAGTTCGCGCTGGCGGCTGGCTTCCCACTGGGCTGCGATGAAGATTGCATGTTCTTCTGGCGGATTTTGGAAAGTGGGTACGGTTTTGTGCGGAACGGCGCGCGGCGAGGGTTTGGTTTTTTGGGTTGGTGGAAAAGGGCGGTTTTACTGGGGTTTTTTGAGTTTTTTGGAAAAGGGTCGCCGCATGTTTTTGGGGCGGGAGGGTGGAATGGAGCGGCGTGGCGTGTGGGGCTGGGTTGCTTCTTGCGCGGGTGTGCGTGAGCCGCGGCTTGGGTGGGATTGAGGTTGGGTCGCCGGGCCGCGGCGGCGAGGGAACGCGAGATGTCGCGTGCGGAGGTTGGTTTCCGGTGGCTGGCTCGCGGAGCTTGCGGCGGTACCGGTTACGGTCGTGCTCGCGTTGTGCGGGGGGGCAGCGGATTGTGCGAGGTTGCTGGGTCGGGGTGGTTGGTGCTTGTGGGGCGGCACGGGAGGTTGCGGGCTTCGACGGTTTCGTGAGTATTTGGAAGCGGTGGGCTTCGCTCACGGTACGCTACCGCGTACCGCTCTTAGTGGGGGGTTTGGCTGGGTCGTAGGGAGGCGGACAGAACCTTGGATCTAAAGTGATCTAGGTTGATCTGGAATTGTGGCACGTTGGTTCAAGATTTGGTTGTGGTGAGTGGCGGTGCGGGAGGCACGAGCGTGTTATCCTGGACGGACATGGCAGACGCTCATCAGCAGCAAGCCGCACAACCTTTTGCGCGCGGGTACTACTCGGCGAGTATCGAAGGGTTTCTTGCGGAGAGTGACAACGCGATTCTTGGTCAGCTGGCGGCCGCATCGTCGTTTGCAATTGAACCGACTCAGCGGGATGCGTGGATTGCGCAGATCACCATCATGCGTGCAGCACTTGCAACTGGGCCAAGGAATGGTCTGCTTGCGTTTGAATTTGCGGTGCCGCGGATGGGGAAGCGGATTGATGTGCTGCTTGTGCTTGGTGCTGCGGTGTATGTTTTGGAGTTCAAGGTTGGCGAGCGCGAGTTTGCCGCCGATGGGCTCAATCAGGTGTGGGACTACGCCCTTGACATGAAAAATTTTCACAGCACCAGCCACCACGAGACCATCGTGCCGGTGTTGGTGGCGACTGGCGCCGAAGATCGCGGTGTGCAGGCGGTAATCATCAGTGATCACGATGGTGTGGTGCGGCCGTTGCGGGCCAACGCACAGACACTTGCTGATTTACTGCGCACGGTTGGGGCGTGGTGCGAGGGTGTGGTGATTGATGCGCGGCAATGGGCTGCGGGGACATACAAGCCCACGCCGACGATCGTCGAAGCCGCGCTGGCTCTCTACGGCGGCCACAAGGTGGAGGACATTTCGAGGCGAGAGGCTGACGCTATCAACCTCACGCAGACGACGTCGCAGATCGATGAGGTCATTGGTGCGGCCCGCGCGGGTCGGTACAAAGCTATTTGTTTTGTCACGGGCGTTCCCGGCGCCGGCAAGACGCTGGTGGGCCTGGATGTGGCCACGAAGCACCAAGACAAAGCAAGCGAGTTAAACAGCGTCTTCCTGTCCGGCAACGGACCCTTGGTTGCAGTTTTGTGTGAGGCGCTGGCACGGGACAGTGCGAGGCGCTCAAAGAAGGCGGGCGAGCCGATGACGCTCAAGAAGGCTCGCAGCAGCGTCAAGGCGTTTGTCCAAAACGTCCACCACTTCCGTGACCAGTGCATCCGCGATGCACCAGTGCCGCCGCCCGAACACGTCGCACTTTTCGAAGAAGCCCAGCGAGCGTGGAACAAGGAGCAGACCGCGGCGTTCATGCAGCGAAAGAAGGGGCACGCCAACTTTACGATGTCCGAACCGGCTTTCTTGATCTCGTGCATGGACCGGCACGCCGACTGGGCCGTGATCGTTTGTCTCGTGGGAGGCGGACAGGAGATTAACACCGGCGAGGCCGGGATTGGCGAGTGGCTCCGGGCGATTCGCTCAGACTTCCCTCACTGGCGCGTGCACCTTTCGCCCCACCTGACCGACTCGGAGTATGCCGCGGGCAATGCGATCGGTCTGCTGGCAGGGCACCCGCACGTGCGGACATATGAGAGTTTGCATCTGGCTGTGTCGATGCGATCGTTTCGTGCCGAGCATGTGTCGGCGTGGGTCAAGGCCGTGCTGGACATTGACCGCGAAGCAGCCATGGCCGCCTTTGCAAGCATCCGCGACCGGTACCCGGTGGTTCTGACGCGGGACGTGGCCAAGGCCAAGGCGTGGCTGCGTGGATGCGCCCGCGGGAGCGAGCGGTACGGGATGGTCGTGTCGTCGCAAGCGCAGCGGCTTAAACCGTACGCGATTGATGTGCGCGTGGACATTGATCCCGTTCACTGGTTCCTGCATCCGCGAGAGGACGTGCGAAGCTCGTACTATCTGGAGGATCCGGCGACGGAGTTTGATGTTCAGGGGTTGGAGCTCGACTGGGCGTGCGTGGTGTGGGATGGGGACTTTCGGTTTTCGCCTTCAGGCTGGAACCACTGGAGTTTCAAGGGAACCCAATGGCAACGTATCAATAAATCAGAACGTCAGGGGTATCTTAAGAATGCGTATCGCGTGCTCCTGACTCGGGCGCGGCAGGGCATGGTTATTGTGGTTCCGTCGGGTGAAGCAACGGACCCAACACGCACCCCTGCGATTTACGATGCAACGTTTGAGTATTTGCGAGACCTGGGAGTGCCAGTGTTGTGAGAGGGCGAGGCGCGTAGAGCAGCGAGGAAACGAAGGTGGAGTTGTGACGGGTGGTTTCCGGTGGCTTGCTCGCAGGGCCTGGCTGCGATACCGGCAAGGGCCATGCATACCTTGTGTGGGAGGCAGGGAGAGTGCAAAATTGCTGGGTCAGTTCAGTACGCGTTGGAATAAAAAACACCCGCCGGACTGGCGGGTGTTTGGGGGGTATTTGTAATCGGCAGCGCGGGTACGTTACACGCTGGCGGGGTTTAGCGGCGGCCGACGAGGCTTTCGAAATAGGGCTGCCCCGCGGCTTCGGCGGCGGCCATGGCGGCGGCGCGCTCGGCGGCGAGTGCTTCTTTGGCGGTCTTGTTGCCCAGGAAGTTGGCCTCCAGCTCGAGGCGGATCTTCTCCATGGCCTTGTTCTGGATTTGGCGGACGCGCTCTTTGGTGACGCCGATGATTTGGCCGACCTGCTCGAGGGTCATGGGCTTGTCAAGCTCGCCGGATTCGAGGCCGAAGCGGTGCTCGATCACGGTGCGCTCGACATCGGTCAGGTCTGCCCGGTTGGACAGGACGATGCGCTTGACTTCCTCGGCGGCGTCCTTCTCAAAGACGGAGCGCTTGGTTTCGAGGTAGTTGGACTTCTCGAGCTTTGGGTCAAAGTCCGTCGGGAAGCGCTGGCGGTATTTGCTGAGCTTCATGCCCTGGCGGCTGAAGGCTTTGAGGATTGCCCGGCAGGCGTAGGTGCTGAACTTGTAGCCGCGGCCGGCATCGAATTTGTCAACCGCACGCAAGAGGGCCATGTTGCCTTCGGAGACCAAGTCGGCGAAGTCAACCTCGCTCATGCGGGTGCGTTTGGCCATGGCCAGCACGAGGGCGAGGTTGGTGTTGGCGATTTGCTCGCGGACGAGATCGGACTTACGGAACCAGCGGATGACTTCGCGGGCGGTTTCAAGATCCGGCTTCTTGCTGGGGCTGGCCCAGACATCTTGCTGGAGCTTCCAGACGCGGTAGCGGGAGTAGTTAAACTGGTGGAAGAGGACCTTTTCCTGAGCGCCGGTGAGGATGACCTGCTGGGCGGTTTTGATGGTGCGGGTGCGACCGGAGAGGTCGTCCATCACTGGGTGGTACCAGGAGGTATCGGGCTTGGGAATCTCGGGGGCTTCATCGTAAATCTTCTTCTCGGCATCATCCTCGTAGAAGGCGGGCGAGTCGATGAAGTCCTGCTCGCTGGCCATGATCTGGTTGAGCAAGCGCTGGTCGGACTCGGAGAGTTTGGAGGAGCGGGCGGTGACGCGGCTCTTACCAGAAGCGAGGCTGGTCTTGCCCAGGGTGGACTTGCCAAGGTTGGCGGCGATTTTGACCTCGATATCAACGCGCGTGCGGCGACGGTGCTGCTCGAGCGGGCTGACTGAGGGTTCGGTTGGCATGAGGTTGGTGGGCTGCATTTTTTTATTCCTTGGCCAGACATACTCGGCGGCGGGATCGTGCCGGGGATGGCTGGTTGGATGAGATCGGTATTGAGGTGTGAGGAGACAACTCAAGGGACCGAACGAAAGAGACGAACGAGGCAAGCGGACGTGAGACACAGAATGGAATGACGTAGAAAGAAAAGATGGAGGACGTGAACGGGGGACGAAGAATGGGTAGGGGTTGAGGCGAGGGACAAAGACCGATAAAAACGAGGAACTAGGGCATTTGCAGTCCGGCTGCCCGGACGTATTGGACGAAGCTAAAGCCCTGCCTTGGAGAGCGCAAGGTGCGATGGTGGCCTAACTCAAATTTTGAGGACTCGAACTGTTGTTCATCATCCTGCGCCCTTCATGCACGCTTGTGGCGTGCGTTGCGTGTCTAGTTTACGTGAAAAACGGGAAAACGTTTCACGAGATATCATAATTTCTGACAAACTCCGACGTTTTTCGGAGGCTTTTGGACAATTGGGACGCTCGTGCGGAGTGTGCGGGCAGAGTCGGGGGTTTAGAACAGAGGGGGAAGCGGTGACAGGTGGCGGAGTGGCGGGGAGGTTGCCGTTGTGGGGATTGAAACAGGGTTTTGAACAGTTTGGAGTCGGCTGTATAACAGGACCGAGAACGAAGCGGGTGGTCTGGGCAAAAATGCAGTCGCGACCGAGAATGTCGTTCTGACAAGATACTCGCAAACCAAGATCTTGCAATGATTTTGTGAAGCAATCTTTTCTGAAAACCCCTAAACTGTCGGTTGCTTGGCAGAATTCCGGGGTGACTGGAGTGATCGCACAAACAAAACCCAATAAGTTTGTTGGCGAATCTGGCTTGATTTGGTTGGGTCTTGGAGTGTGGGGTGGCTGGCTGGGTCATTGAGGTCCCCGGTTTGCGTGGGGGTGGAGTTCATCTCTCTTAGAAGCGCATTTTTTGCATGGTCGGTGCGATTTTTGGAGAGAATTCTGGCGGGGTTTGCTCCGAGTTCCCTGATTTGGGCACGCAGCGAGATTTTTGCCACGGGATGGGCGGTTTAGGGCTGCTGGCGATGCGGGCACCTGTGGCGGCGGGTGTGTGGGGGCTACCGTCGGGAGGCGGCTGGTCTGTGCCGCACGTTGCCGGGTGGTTTGCTTGGCGGCGTTGTATTGAACTTGTTATGTACCTTGAACACAGGTGAGACCATTATGCCGCTGACACTGCCGACGTTGCCGTATGCCTTGACTGCTCTTGAGCCGCACATTGATGCCAAGACGATGGAGATTCACAGCCAGAAGCACCACAAGGCGTATGTTGATAACTGCAACAAGGCGACCGATGGGACGCCGTTTGCGGGGTGGACCGGCGAGGAACTAATTAGCAAGTTGGCTGAGCTGCCGGATGACAAGCGCGGGCCGGTTCGCAACAATGCGGGCGGGCATGTGAACCACAGCATGTTCTGGAGCATTATGGCCCCCGCGGGCCAGGGTGGTGGTGGCGAGCCGGCTGGTGAGCTGGGCGATTTGATCAAGAGCGCGTTTGGCGGGCTGGCGGAGTTTAAGACCGCATTCGCCGCGGCGGGTGTGGGGCGGTTTGGCTCTGGCTGGGCGTGGCTGTGCTGGGACAAGGAGGGCAAGAAGCTGGCGATATGTTCGACGGCGAACCAGGACAACCCCATGATGGGCAAGGCGATTGCGGGCTGCGGCGGCGTGGCGATTTTGGGTTGTGATGTGTGGGAGCACGCGTACTACCTGCACTACCAGAACCGGCGCGCGGATTATTTGGCGGCGTGGTGGAACGTGGTGAATTGGGGGCAGGTGGCGAAGAATTTAGCGGCGGCGAAGGGGTGAGTTGTCGGGTGTGGGGGTGTGGGGGTGAATGAATGAACGCCGCTCGGCTTTGCTCAGCCGGGCGGCGTTTTGTTTTTGGGGGGCAAGGTGGGGCGGCGGTGTCAGTCACGCCGGCGTTGCGCAGCCAGCGTGAGGCTGAAGATAAATACCGCGACACCGGTGGGTGCAGGAATCGCTGCGGCAATTCGAAACCCGTATTCGTAGTTGTCCGTGCTCGGGTAGTCACTGTCGATGTTCGATATCCGGTCAGAGAACGCGGCCAGCCCACTTCCGTCGCCCCATGCGCTTCCGTCAATTCGCCGGCCGATCGGGTTTGCGCCGACCCTAGTGACCGGATCCTCCTCCCATTCCTTGGTGCCACTCGCAGTGTCCAGCAACCCCCACGGGCTTTGAACAGTGGAATCCGCTCTCAGCGGGATGGCAAAGGGCGAGGAGCCGGGAAATTGTCGGTTGCTAAAGGCATCGTACGAGTTTAATTGACATGCGCGACCGTTGAGCAGAATGCCGGGTGGGGCGTAGACCGGCGCGGTGTGAAGTGAATGGAGTTCGCTGTGCTGCGCGACGTTGTGGGTTAGGGCGTGACGGAACGAATGCGCACAACCCCCTGTCTTCATTTGACCGTTTGACCCGTGTCCAATTTGACCATTTGTTCCCCCTCCGCCGGCTCTAGGTGCACCAGCACATCGCTGATCTCGGCTATCTCCTTTCGGCACATCGCCCGCACTTTCCCGCCGATGCAGTGTGCCTCCGCGATTGAGAGCCCTGGGTCTACCTGCAGGTGCATGTCTGCCCGGTATCCCGGGCCCGCTTTGCGGATAAATAGCTTCTCAACATCCACCACCCCCGCCACCCCTCGCGCCACCGCGCGTACTCGATCATCTAGATGGACCGCCTGCCGATCCAGCAACTCATCAATCGGCTGCCGCATGAGTGAGACGCCGTTGTACATGATCAGCCCCGCGGCGATGAGTGCAGCCCAATACTCCGCTGTGGCAAACGCCGGACCCGCGTAGATGGACAGGCTGATGCCGATAAACGCTAGCACGCTGGTAATCGCATCGGCCCGGTGGTGCCACGCATCGGCCTTCACGGCCACGTTGTCGTGCGCTTCAGCAACCCTTGAACCAAACCGGAAGATACCTTCTTTGGTAACTACCACAAACGCAAGCACAATCAGCACCCAGGGGGAGGGTCGCTCATGGGGGCTTAGCATCTCTCGCACGCCCTGCACCGCGATAGTCAGCCCTGCCAGTATCAGCACCGCCGCCACCAGCACTGCGCCAATGGCTTCCGCCTTGCCGTGCCCATACGGGTGCTCGGCATCCGGCGGCCGCTGTGCCACGCGCACCGCCTGCAGCGTAATCAATGATGATCCAATGTCCGAGAGCGACTCGACCGCATCGGCAATTAGCGCGTAACTGTGCCCCAGAATGCCCGCCGTCAGCTTCACGGCCGCCAGAGCGGTGTTGATGAAGATACCCAAAATGACTGCCCGTGCCGGGGCGGACTGAAACGCCATGGAGATTCATAGCGCCCTCGGACGAGTCTGGCTTGGTTTGTAGCTTCAGGTACCGCCTGCGAGCCTGAACCGAAGGCAGATAACCAAGTTGCTGATCAATTTTTGTGGCGTGTCAGGCGGCATGCGATCCGGGTCCGAACGACAAGGTGTGGTGAGACTTGCATTGGTGTAGTCCCATCGGCATTCGTTCGGACCCGGAAGACATGGCGTCCGGTTCGTCAGATGTTCAACTGAGAAAGGGCAGAACACAGGGCTGCCCGCCGGGCCGGGCGGTCCACGACGACGAGGGTTTTGAAGAGACTTGCCTGCTCTACCACTGAGCTACAACTCTGAACATTTTCATGAACCGAGCTGGCGGGAGTCGAACCCGCGACCAGGAAGTTAGTAACTTGTAGTCCCTTCGAGCATTCGTCGTGGACCGGCCGGTCCGGCCGTTGTGCTACCCGCATGAGCCCAGAGAAAAAACGCGGCGACTAAAATTGGCGAGAGTAGTGCCTTGCGGCACAGTCCCAAGTTCACCTTGCGGCGACTTGGGCCCGGGATTCGAACCCGATGCCGGCCCGAAGGCCAGCTTACCAGATGTACTCCCAACCGGGCATTCGCTGCGTTTTGGCCTGTTGCTCGCTGCTGGCGAGCGGGATTCGGGTCGATTGATTCGCCAACTGTGGCGGTAATCGTCTGTAAAGCGTAAACCGCTTCGGCCCGGATCCCGCCCGCCGGTGCGGGCGGGGGAAAGATTTCTCATCAGGTCCATGAACTCATATCGACTCCTTCTCGATCACGCTTATCCAGTGGTCAGGCGTGAGTGTGTTGTTGCAAAAGTCCGAGATGACGCTGAAGACCGAGTCGGTAAAGCCGCCGATGTTCAGCACATCTCCCCCGTTTGGCGCCTGCGTCGTGCGGGTGGGCTGGACATCCAGGCACACCAGCTTGGCGCCGGGGTTGCGCTTCTGAAACAGCCGCCACTGCTCCATCGTGGCGCTGCCGCGGCTGTTGCCCTGCGTTCCTACTGAGTCCATCCACGACTCGTTGTCTGAGACGTAGATCACCAGATCGCCCTTTAACTTGTGGTCGTTTAAGTGCCGCATTGGGGCGGAGCAGTCGGTGCCTCCAGAGGGCAGGCTTGCCAGCACGCGGGCGTTGGTCATCACGCTGTCACGCGGGTTGATGCTTATCGGCACGACCGAGGTCGAAAACGGCAGGACTCCTGCATCCGGGTTCTTGCGAAGTATTGCCGCGGCGACCAAAGCCGCAACGTCAGCACAGCGCACCTTTGTCGTGGCCCCCTTGCGGTGGCCAGTCACCGGAGCGTGCATAGAACCTGAGACATCCGGCAGCACCCAAACCTTGCCGCTTACCGCGGGCACGTTGGAGATTGAGACCTCCATCGCATCCTGCAGCGCGTTCTTCAGCACGGTCGGAACTTCATCCGATGCGTTGTAGAACGCCGCCAGAAGCTGATACGGTAAGACGCGGGCTTTGGCGATTGCCGTCGGATCACGCAGCTTTGCCGCGGCTTCCGCCGTGATGGCCTCATCAGCAAACACCTTGTGCCGTGCAAAGGCTGATAGGTTCATCCGCAGCGATTGCCACGAAGCCCGCCGCGCAAGTGCCTTCCAGTGTGCCTCAGTCAGGTCCAAGCTGGTGAGCATCTCCATCGGCACTTCAGGAACCGCCTCGCCCACGAAAGCGTCTGGTACGGCCTTAAAGGCCTCGAATTGTTTTAAGAGTTCCGGCAGTGCCGCGGCGTCGTAGGGCTTGCCCACGAGGTAGCCGAGCAGTGCTGCCCGGCTCGCCGTTGCGGGTTTTGGGTGCACCATTCGTACTACATCAGCCAGAGAGGGCGAGTTACCCACGCTGCCGCGGAACAACTGATCATCCGTCCGATCGGCCAGCCACTGCAGCACCATGCGCTTGGGCAACGTGCCAAGGCTCTTGCGGCCCACCTGGCCCGACCGCATGATTTGCACGAAGTTGCGAAGCATCTTCGGCGAATCGATCACGCGATCAAAGACCTCGGCCATCAGCCCCGGAGACTTGATGCTGAGCATGGCCACCAGCAGGGCTGGCGTGTCCTTCATGTTGCCCTTGCCGCGGCTGTACAGGGCAACCTTGGCCAGGAACTCGGGCGGGACAGCATCACCCAGCGCCAAGAAGGTCTCTAACTGGTCATTGGCCGTGGCGTAAAAGGTAGAGTTCAAGCAGCCGGTGGCGGCGTACTGGGCCAAGGCCTGCTTCGGGGTCAGGCTGTAGGCCGTGCCGCCAGCCTCGTTGGTGGTGTTGGTCTTGGGAAGCAGGAAACCGAACGCGGACTTGAAAAGGGACTTGTTTGCCATAAAGCACCTCCAGACGATGGAGCATCTTGCTGCGACTGCGTGGCGGGAAATGCCCGCCGGACATTCCGTGGCGTGCGCCACAGACGATGGAGGTGACAAAGCGAGCGGTGTGCCAGAGCGTAAATGTCGCGTTTCGACAAGAAATCCATGCTTTCCGGTCAATCTGGGCTGTGAATATTATACAAGAGTATAAAAACGTATACAGTAAGCTATGGCACTCAAGCGCGTCGTCTTTGGCATCTTGGGCACCACGCTGGACATCGGCCGCGGCCCAGGCCGCTGGAACCGCTGGCGCCCGACCATTGCAATCTGCCAGCAGGAAAGCCTGCCCATCGACCGGCTTGAACTGCTTTACCCGCGCATCGGATCATCGCTGTCCCGAAACATCGCCGCGGACTTGGCTGTGGTTGCCCCAAAGACCGAGGTTCGCCTGCACCTTGTCCACCAGAAAGATCCTTGGGACTTTGAGGAGGTTTATACCTCGCTGCTGGACTTCGCACGTGCATATCAGTTTGATCCCGAGCGTGAGGAATATCTGGTCCACATCACCACCGGCACGCACGTGGCCCAGATTTGTCTGTTCCTTCTGGCCGAGACACGCAGGTTCCCTGCCAAGCTGCTGCAGACAAGCCCGAAGTCACACACACCCGGCCCACAGGGCAGTTGCACAATCATCGATCTGGACCTTTCAAAGTACGACACCATCGCCGCACGGTTCTCGGTTGACT
The DNA here is from genome assembly GCA_038231815.1 of Phycisphaerales bacterium. Classification (GTDB taxonomy): domain Bacteria; phylum Planctomycetota; class Phycisphaerae; order Phycisphaerales; family UBA1924; genus CAILKP01. The sequence goes on along the minus strand of JBBRKQ010000102.1, from coordinate 2,039 downwards.
TTACCGAGAACATCGCGGGGCTGAAGTCGGGCATCGCCACCCGAAACTCCGCGTTTAATCGGCTGATCGAGGAAATCGAACACGTCTCGGCCAACTCCGTTGACCCGCTCCTGCTGATGGGGCCGACGGGAGCGGGCAAAAGCCAACTTGCCCGGCGGATTTACGAGCTCAAAAAGCACCGGCGGCAAATCGGCGGGGCATTCGTTGAAGTCAACTGTGCCACGCTCCGCGGTGATGGAGCAATGTCAACCTTGTTTGGACACAAGAAAGGCGCGTTCACCGGTGCCGCGGCAGACCGGGCGGGTTTACTCAAATCTGCTGATGGCGGCATGCTGTTTCTTGATGAAGTCGGCGAACTCGGGCTGGATGAGCAGGCGATGCTGCTGCGTGCTCTGGAAGAAAAGCGGTTCCTGCCGCTCGGCTCGGATGTGGAAACCACCAGCGACTTTCAGCTCATCGCCGGAACAAACCGTGACCTGCTTGCCCGGGTCACCCACGGACAGTTTCGAGATGACCTGCTTGCCCGCATCAACTTGTGGACCTTTCGCCTTCCCGCACTGCGTGACCGGCGCGAAGATATCGAGCCAAACTTGGAGTACGAGCTCGCCCAGTACACCCGGCGTACCAATCGCACCGTTCGCTTTCATACTGAGGCCCGGTCCGATTTTCTGAAGTTCGCCATCGGACCGGATGCCAAGTGGGCCGGCAACTTCCGGGACCTTTCAGCTTCGGTCACGCGGCTGGCAACGCTCGCCCCTGCCGGGCGAATCACGCCGGAACTCGTCGAAGCCGAGATTCGTCGTCTGCAAGCGGCGTGGGGCGGCGGCGGCAGCGGTGCTGGTAACAGTGCTGGCAACGGGGGTGATTTCAACTTGCCACCAAGCGATCTGGGCGGTGCGTTGTGCGTTAAGCTGCTGGGTGCACAGAATGCGGATGAGCTGGACCGCTTCGATCGCGTGCAACTTGCAGATGTGCTGGCGGTGTGCAAGCGCAGTCGCAGCCTGTCGGAAGCTGGCCGCGAGCTGTTTGCAACATCCCGTACAAAGAAGGCGGTCGCCAATGATGCGGACAGGCTCCGCAAGTATCTGGGGAAGTTCGGGGTAACCTGGGAGGGGATCGTCAGCGAAGTTTGATTGCTTGGTTAAAAACCGTGAAATTCTGACCATGTCGCTGCGGGCGCAAGGTGGGGCGGCCACGCCGCCGCGGCGTCAAAATCAGGCTTGATCTGCCGACTGCGAATTGGCAAATTTACGCATTCATTTCACGAATGCGCACTATCATTTCCTACCGATGTCTGACTCCTCAAACGGCTCCGAAGTACCCGCCTCCGCACCCTCTCCGGGCACGCCCGGCCAGCCATCCAATCTCGGCCACATCATCGACATGCGCATCGAGCGTGAGCTTCAGGATTCTTACCTGACTTACGCCATGAGCACGATCATGGACCGGGCCTTGCCTGATGTGCGCGACGGCCTAAAGCCCAGCCAGCGCCGGCTGCTCTTTGGCATGCATGAGCTGCGTCTGCTGCCCGGCAAGAAGCACTTAAAGTGTGCCAAAATCGTGGGTGAAGTCATGGGCAACTACCACCCCCACGGCGACGGCGCGCTCTACGGCACGCTGGTGAACATGGCCCAGAACTGGCGCATGCGCACCACAATGGTTGATCCGCAGGGCAACTTCGGCTCCATCCAGCCAGATCCACCCGCCGCCATGCGGTACACCGAAGCACGCATGGCCCCCGCCGCGGCATTCATGCTCGAGGACATTGGCCTTGGCACGGTGGACATGCAGGCCAACTACGACGACTCGCGCATGGAGCCCACCGTCCTGCCGGGTAAGTTCCCGTACCTGCTGGTGAACGGTGCCGTAGGCATCGCCGTGGGCATGGCCACTTCGCTGGCGCCAAACAATCCGCTGGAAGTGCTCGATGCGATTCTCCGCACGATCGAGAATCCGGAGGTTTCACTGCTCGAACTCATGACCGATGTCAAAGATGATGCCGGCAACATCCGCCATCGCGGCATCAAAGGCCCGGACTT
>JBBRKQ010000101.1:0-13998 GCA_038231815.1 Phycisphaerales bacterium | reverse complement strand
TGTAGGGTGCGGCGGCGGCGTAGGTGGCGATGGGACTGATGACGGGGACGTGGCTGGCGTGGCAGAGTGCGGCGATGACATCTGTGCGCACGGAGGTGATGGTGCCGACGAGGCCGAGTTCGAACCCGGGCTTGGTGGTGGCGAGGGTTGCTTCCAGCACGCAGCAGCCGAGTGAGTGCAGCGGGACAGGGCTGCCGCCAGCGCGAGCCAGAGCAGCGCACAGCTCGGCATTGACGGTGTTGGCAAGCACATCCTCGGCAACGGCAAGGGTTGCTTCATCGGTAAAGCGCTGGCCGGAGACGAAGCGGGGCTCGATTCCGGCGGCTTTGGTGGCGGCGGAGATGGCCTTGCCACCGCCATGAACTACGACGATGTTGGCCCCAAGTGCGCGGAGTGCGGCGACCTCGGCCATGACTTGGCCGATTTGCTGCGGCACATCCTGAATACTGCCGCCGACTTTGACGACGGTGAAGCCGGTGCGGAGGGCTGAGATGGAGTTGCTGGCCTGGGTGAGGAAGGACAGGCCGGGGTGAGAGGCTGGGGCAGTAGGGGCGGTCATTGGAAACCGTACGCGGGCTGCGAGTTAGCGGGGAGGTGCGGGGCGGCTTGGCCGCAGGGCGGTGATGATGACGGCGGCGCCGCAGGCGGCGGCGCCGCAGGCGGCGGCGATGTGTTTGAGGGTGTGGCCGCTGACGATTTGGCTGGTGGCGTGGAAGACTTGCTGGTCGGCCGATTCGAGCACTTTGGCCAGGATGTACAGGGCGCAGGCGACTGCGAGGCTGGGGCGGCTGTAGAGGCGGCCGCGGGTGAAGGCCAGGGCCATGGCGGCGAGCAGTGCGCCGTACTGGACGACGATGTAGAGGCGAAGGTCTCCTTGGCCGGGCGAGGCGAGTTCTCCGAAGTGCCACCAGAGGACGCTGGTGATGCCGAGGGTGACCAGGCCGATGAGGGTGGCCAGCGCGGTGATGGGCCGGATGCGGAGACGGTCTGAAACGATGGCCGCGACGAGGCCGGCGAAGGCGATGGCCATTGGCAGACGGTCCCAAAGCAGCGTGTTGTTGTTTGGGCTGAGGTGGTACCAGGCCGAGCCGGGGCCGGTGAGCAGCACGCCGGTGAAGAAGATGGCGATGGAGAGAAGATCAATGGATGTGATGGGCAGGGGCAGGCCACGCGGCGTGCCAGCGAGGGCGGGGGCGAGGCCGCCGGCGGCGGAGATAGTTTTGAGGCGGATGGCGGTGGCCGCGGTGCGCCAGAGGCCTAAGCCACCGACGATGATGAAGGCGGCGTTGCTGAGGACATCAGCGGCGTTGGGGATGCCAAGGAGGGTTCGGGTGTTGATGAAGTGGTGGTAGGCCTCTGGCTGTGTGATGGGGCCGTAGAACAGCAGCGTGATGACGGCGGTGGTGAGGGTCAGCCCGCCGATGAGGGTTGCCAAGTGGGACCGTTTGCCGAGGTGTGGCGGGGCCTGGGTGGTGGGGGGCATGATGCGGGATGATACCGGACGCCGCTGATTGGGTGGTGCCCCGTGCGGAGGCGGCGTTTTACTGTCCGATGTTGATGATGGTGCCTGTCAGCGAGTCGTTGAAGTCGTAATTGAACGCGCCGGAGCCTGAGGATTTCCTGACTTCAAGCGTGTAGGTGGTCTCGCCGCCGGCGGGGATGGCCACCACTGCGTTGCCGCTGATGGTGGTGTGCACTTCGCCCTGATTGAAGATGAAGATGCTTTCGGGACCGAAGGTGCTGGTGCCGGCGGTGTCGGCCTTGACTCGAAAGAGGTACGCGCCACCGACAATTGTGCCGCGGCCGCTGATGGTCCAGTTGATGACGGCAAAGCCGGGGCGTGTTGCGATGGTTCTGGAGGTACCGTTCATGGTCGTGAACGTGGTGCTGGAGATGGAAGTTACGGGCAGGGCCGAATTGATCCAGGAAGCGACGGGGAGGACCGACTGGCTGACGGTGCCGGTGAGGTTGGCGGCGCTGAGGTTTGTAAGGGCCGCGCCGGAGCCGACGATTGGGTTTGCGGCCACCGAGATTGTGCTGCTGCGGAGGGCGATGCTGTGGTTGAGACCGCATGCCACGGCGGTGTAGGCAAGCCCGGCGGGCAGGGCGGGAACGTTGATCTGGCCGTCGGTGGATTTGCCCCACGCCACTACCGCGCCGTCGCTGCGGACCGCCAAGCTGTGGTTGCCACCACCCGCCACAGCGGTGTAGGCCGCACCTGCGGGCAAGGCAGGAACATTTATCTCGCCGTTTGAGTTGAACCCCCACGCGGCGAGGGTGCCGTTGCTGCGGAGAGCAAGGCAGTGGTTCGCACCGCTTGCGACGGCGGTGTACGTCACACCTGCGGGTAAGGCGGGAACGTTGAGCAGGCCGTCGGCGCTCGAACCCCACACGATGACCGTGCCGTTGCTGCGGAGGCCCAGACTGTGAAAAGTGCCAGCGGCCACTGCGGTATACGTCACTCCGGCGGGCAAGGCGGGAACGTTGGTTTGACCTGCGTTGTTGAAGCCCCATGCGGCGGCGGTGCCGTCGCTGCGGAGGGCGAGGCTGTGCGCACCGCCACCGGCCACGGCGGTGTATGTCACGCCAGCGGGAACGCTTAGTTGGCCGGACCCGTTGTCGCCCCACGCGGCGACAGTGCCGTCGCTGCGAAGGGCGAGGCTGTGCGAGATGCCACCTGCCACTGCCGTGTACGTCACACCTGCGGGTAAGGCGGGAACGTTGAGCAGGCCAGCGCTGTTGCTTCCCCAAGCAACCGCTGTTCCGTTGCTGCGGAGAGCCAGGCTGTGGGAGCCACCGGCTGCCACGGCGGTGTACGTCAGCCCGGCGGGCAACGCCGGGACGCTGGTCTGGCCTGCGGAGGCGTTTCCCCACGCGGCGGCATCTACCGGAACACTTGTGGGTGTCCACTGAGACAGTACCCGCTGAACATCGCCCGCTAAGCCGCTGCGGGTGATCGTGCCCGCGGCGATGTTCGCGCCGTTTATGTTTGTGAGCCCCGCGCCGCTGCCGGTGAAGATGCCGGTGAAGAGGTTGCCAGCGTTACTGAAGTTCATCAGCCCGGTGAAGGTCTGGTTCACATCGGTGCGGGCGACTGTGCCGGGTAGTGAGGCAGCGGGCAGCGTGCCGGTGAGATTGCTGGCGCTGGTGAAGTAGCCTGCGGGCTGGCCGCCGAGTGTCAGCGCATTGCTGGCGGAAGTGGCGGTAGCTGCGGTGAGCGCGAAGGTGGCGTTTGGCGCTGCGGTGAGTTCCTGGCGGGGCGACAGGAGTGTGTAGCCGGACCCATCGGAGCAGTTCAGGCCGGTGTCCGGGCGGACTTCGAGCTCGAGGAAGCGCTTCTGGCCGGTGAAGACGGAACCAAAGTCGAGCGCAGCGCCGAAGCTGCCAGCGGTGACGGCGAGGTTGTCGGAGCAGAGGGTGCTGCCGAGCTGGTTGCCGGCGGTTGGGGCGTCGTACAAGCGGAAGCGGATGTCGTACGTACCGGTTGCGGGGGTGCCGGCGGCTGCGAGCTGGCCCTGGTAGGTAAAGGCGGCAGAGAGGGGTTGCTGTGCGGCGGCGGGTGCGGCGGCCATGAGCAGGCCTGCGAAGGTTGCGAGGATCGCGGTGCGGTGAGTGAGCGATTGCATACTTATGTTTCCTATGCCACTTGCGGTTGAACCGGGCGGGGGTGGTGAGGTAAGAGCTTCCACATGAGTATAACGCAAAGGTTCGCTCGCGCGTGTCAAAAGATTTTTGGGTTGTGGGCAGGAACAGCGGCTGGGGCGGCGTTGGGAGGCTGGTGACCTGCCATCTTGCCGCGGCGGGCTGGGAAGCGAGATGATCGGATGTCTCCGGTCACTTCGCGCGGGTGTGGGCTTCGGGCGGAGGTACGGTTACTTGGCGGGTGAGGAGTTTGTGGGAGCGATGGCGGCATTGGGCTGCTCGCTGGCCTGCTGGTAGATGCCCATGTTCTCGGGCTGGCCGAAGGCTTCGGGGTGGAGGAGTTTGCCTTTGTCGGCGGCGGTCTTTACAACAGCATTGGGGATGCGGTTCTTGTTGGCCCATGCGTCTTGGCGGATGCCGGTGACTTGCCAGGAGACCTTGAGGTTGCCGCGGCTGGAGCGGAGGGTGAACGAGTTGCCCTTGACCTCGCGAACAACCTTGGCCCAGAGGAAGACATCCATGTCATCGGACTCATCGATGACGGTGAGCTGGTAGCGGAAGTCGCGGTTTAGGGCCTCGAAGTAATCGGGCATGGTAATGGTGGCGTAGCCGTTGCCATCGGTCGTCACATTGCCGTTGTAGATGTTCATCATGTCGGGTGATTCGACGAAGGAGTGGTAGAGGTACTTGTTCTCGGGATCGAGGGGGTGGTCGATGAGGAACGAGCCGCCTGCTTTGGCGAGGGAGCCGGTGACGTTCATGTTGCCCGCGACGGTGAGGCGGCTGGTGGGATCGAGGGTGCCGATGCCGACGTTGCCGTTGCTTGTCATGACGAAACCGAACGTCTGGGTGGTCTGGTTTTTGATGGCGAACTTGCCCTGACCTTCGCCCGCGGTGCCACCCGATGAAAAGAGCAGGTATTGGTTACCGCCTGCAATGGGCGTGGCGTTGAGGCTGATGAAGCTGCCGATCGTGCTGGCTCCGGGGTCAATCCGCAGATGCTCGAAACCAGCATCGCCCCGGACCCGCAGCGGTGATGTGGCGGCAGCGCCGGCGATGCCAAGGTTGCCGGCGAAGGTTGTGTTGCCCGTGCTGGAAAAAACGTTGGCCAAGTCGGTGCGGGCAGCGGTGGCCGGAAGCCTTGCCGCATCCAGCGTGCCGGTGGTGATGGTGGTGGCGCTCGTGTAGAACGATGCGGGCTGCCCGCTAAGAAGCGTGGCGTTCGTCGCCGTCGCAGCGTTTGTGGCCGTCGTCGCGTTGCCGCTCAAAGCAGCGGTAATAGTGCCGGCGCTGAAGTTGCCGGAAGCGTCGCGGAGGACCAGTGCGTTCGGCGTGTTGAGGTTGGTGCCGCTGGTGCGGGCGTTGGCCAGTGTGCCGGTGGTGAGATTGGCGGCGTTTAGGCCTACCAGCCCCGAACCGTCGACGCCGGAAAGTGCCGAGGGGGAGACCGCCGAAGCGATGGGTCCTGAGAAGCTCAGGCCGCTGATCCCGCCGCTGAGCACCCGTAGCGTGTTGCTGCCTAGGGGTATCACAAACGCGCTCCCTTCTGAAACCGCAACTCCTGCTGAGTCGCCCGATGTTGGGATGGCTCCGATAAGGTTCGGGGCGGCAGGATTTGTGACTTGAAACACCTGCAGGCCCGTGCTGAAGCCAGTGACAAACGCGTAAGGGCCGGAGACGGCAAGGCCTGTAGGGACCGTTCCGGTCGCAACACTGCCGATGAAAACTGGTGCAGTTGGGACGCTGATGTTGTAGATGCGCAGCGAGTTGGATCCGATTTGGCCGTCGCCGGTCTCTGTGATGTAGGCAAACTGCCCGACCACGACGATGTTCTGCCCCGGGCGGCGGGTGGACGTGCTGCCGACGACCGCGGGAGAAACTGGGTTGGAAATGTTGTACACCTGCAAAGTGTTGGACACCTCGTTTATGACGTATGCAAAGGAGCCGACCACCGCGACTGACTTGGCCAGACCACCCGTACCAACGCTCGTCAGCCGGGTCGGTGCTGTTGGTACGGAGATGTCGTAAACCTGTAGTTTTCCATCAAAAGAGTCATTGACCGTCACACACGCAAGTGATCCGGAGACGGAGATCCCGTTGGGAATGAAGCCGGTGTCCACGCTTCCAGTCAGCACAGGAACAGATGGGACGCTGATATCGAACACTTGCAGGGTCCTGCTGTTTGTAACCACATACACGCGAGTGCCCGAGATTGTCATCGCGGTGGCGCCGGAAGTTGTTGCCGTGGCGCCTAACAGTCTGGGGATCGTGAGATCGCTTATGTCGAACACCCGCAGACTGCTGGCGGTGGCGACGCAGGCAATGGACCCGGAGCTTGCGATTGCGGAGCCCGGTGCATCGAGCATGACGTTATCGAGCGCAACATAGGGTGTGCGGCTCCAATCACCCAGAAAGGTTCCCATCCCCAGTCGCGATGCGTTGCCGAGTGACGTCCGGGGCACTGATCCGGCGGTAATACTCTGGCCGCTGAGGTTGGTTAGCCCCGCGCCGCTGCCGCTAAACGCCCCGCTAAACAAGTTGCCCGCGTTGCTGAAGTTCATCAGACCGGTGAAAGTCTGGTTGGCATCGGTACGGGCAACCGTGCTGGGCAGTGTGGCCGACGGCAGGGTGCCGGTTAGGTTTGTCGCGTTCGTAAAAAAGCTCCCCGGCTGCCCGCCCAGCGTCTGGGCGTTGCCCGCGGAACTCGCCGATGCGGCGGTGAGCGCGAAGGTTGCGTTTGGTGTGGCAGTGAGTTCCTGCCGCGGCGACAGGACGGTGTATCCGCTGGCATTTGAGCAATTGAGGCCGGTATCCTGCCGCACTTCGATTTCGAGGTACCGCTTCTGCCCTGCGAACATGGCGGGGCCGAAGTCCAGCACGGTGGCAAAGCGGCCGTCCGCGACGTTCACGTTATCGGAGCAGTAAGGCGGCAGCAGCGGCGTGCCGCCGACGGGCCCGCTGTACAGGCGGAAGCGGAAATCATGCAGGCCGGATGATGAGATTCCGGCGCTGGCCAGTTCACCCTGGTAGGTAAATGCAGAGACCAGAGGCGATTGAGGTTGTGCCAAGCTTGTTTGACTGATGCCAAGCAGGGCTGCGATGGCCAGCGGCAGCAGCGCTGCGGAAACTCGTGTGTGACGCATGTTCATAGGAGTTCTCAAAACAAGTGGAGTACGCTGAAAACGCCTGGACAAAAACGTTTCCTTCTCTAAGCGAGGCGCAATGCCACGGCCTTAGGCGCAGTTATTTTTAAGATTCGAGTCCTTGGGAGCAACTTTTTGCACGCGTGCGGCTCGGATTTGGTCGATCTGGGCAGTTATCATCCGGTTTCCGGCAGCCCAGCCCGACCCCTTCAACCGGAGTATGCCGGTTTTACTTAGAGTCCTTCCCTGCGAATTACCACAGTCTGATGAGTACCCATCCAGATCCCAATCTGAGCATTTTGCTTGACCGGATCCGCGACGGGGACGATGCGGCCACCGGTGAGCTGCTGAACGCCGCGTACACCGACCTCCGCTCGATGGCCGGCAACCTCTTTCGCGGAGAATCTGCTGGCCACACCCTCCAGCCAACGGCGTTGGTCAACGAACTGTGTATCCGGCTGCTGAAAGCCCCGCAGACGGGGTGGGATGATCGCAACCATTTTTTTAAGGTCGCAGCGCACGCCATGCGCAACCTTTTGATTGACCACGCCCGGGCCCGGGGGGCTGTGCGGCGGGGTGGCGACCAAAAGGGTGGCAACCAAGGTGATGGCAACCGGGGTGGTGGCGGCCGGAGGGTCACGCTCGACTCACTCGAGCTTGCGGCCGGGAAAGACACCATCGACCTCCTCGCCCTTGATGAGACCATCACCAGGCTCAGCGCGTTCAATGAGCGGCTGGGCACGATCTTTGAGTTGCGGTTCCTCGCCGGGCTCACCGTTGAACAGACCGCCGAGGTCGTTACGATCTCTCCGCGCACGGTTGAGAAAGATTGCCGCTTTATTCGCGCGTGGCTGCACCGGGAGCTTGATCTGTGAATCCTTCTCATGGCGATCCGGATCCTGTCTCAGGCCGCGATTCCGCGGGTGACCCATCGGTTTCGCAGCGCGGCGGCGGCCTCTCCGCGGAGCAGTTCGCTCGGGTGCATGAGATTTTTTCTGCCGCCATCGATCAGGCGGAGGTTGACCGTGAGGCGTTCGTCGCCGCCGAGTGTCAGAGCGATGAGAAAGTTCGCAGCGCTGTGGGTGAGTTGCTCGCGCTTGCCGACTCTGATGAAATTCGCTTTAGCCCCGAGCAGGGCGGCCTCGTCCCGCGGATCATTGATCGGGTTGCGGTTGGAGACGGCGATATCCCGGCGGAGTTTGGCCAATACCGGATCGAGCGCCTTATTGGCAGGGGCGGCATGGGTGTTGTTTACTTGGCCACACAGGCCAATCCGCAGCGGCAGGTTGCCCTGAAGCTCTTGGCCAGCAGCGCGCCATCGCAATCGCTGCGGGTGCGCTTTGCCCGTGAAATTGACCTTCTAGGCCGCCTTGATGACCCCGGTATCGCGCGCATCTTTGAGGCCGGCACACAAGCCACTGCGAGCGGCCCTGTCTCGTATTTCGCGATGGAGTATGTCCAGGGCTTGCGATTGACCGACTTCGCCGCACAGCAACAGCTCAGCATCGCCGCGCGGGTCGAGCTTATTGCCAAAGTCGCCGATGCGCTCCACCACGCGCACACCAAGGGAGTGCTGCACCGCGACCTGAAGCCCGCCAACATTTTAGTTGCAGCGCCGGGCGTTCCGGCGCCGACATCTTCCGGTCAGCACACAGGATCACTGGGCCCGCAGCCAAAGATTCTTGACTTTGGTGTTGCACGCTTGCTCGAAACCACCACCCAGCACACCGCCCTGACCGAGGCCGGCCTGCTGATCGGCACGGTGGTGTACATGAGCCCCGAACAACTCAGCGGAGATCAGCGGGCTGTTGACACGCGCAGCGATATCTACGCCCTGGGTGTGGTGCTCTACGAGCTGCTGGCCAGCCGTCTGCCGTACGACGTGCTGTCTAAGCCCATAGCCGAAGCCGCCCGCATCATCCGCGATGATTCGCCGGCACAGCTTGTTGCCGCCGGTGGGGCTCGGATCGATCAGGACCTTGCCACCATTGTGGCCAAGGCCATGCATAAAGAGCGTGATCGGCGGTACTCCTCCGCCGCGGCGTTTGCGGATGATCTGCGGCGCTGGGCCCGGGGTGAAACCATCGCCGCCCGGCCTGCGACGGTGACGTATCAGTTCTCGCGCTTTGCCCGGCGCAACCGCGGGCTTGTCGGTGCGGTGGCTTTCGCTGCGTTGGCCACTGTCGCGGGGCTGGTGATCAGCCTCTCGCTGTTTGTGCGTGCGCAGCGGGCCAGCGAGCGCGCAACCAAGGAGGCGGCCCTGAGCGGGGCGATCCGGGAGTACCTGATTGAAGGGCTGTTGCTGTCGGCATCTCCCGGCCGCATGGGCTATGAAGTCAAGATGATGGATGTGCTGACCAAAGCCGCCGATGGGCTGCACGAACGATTTGCCGACCACCCCGAGATTGAGGCGGAGGTGCGCTGGGACCTGGCCAACGTGCTTGAGCAACTGGGCAAAGCAAAGGAAAGTTTGGCCGAGTTCGAGCTTGCGCTGCCGCTGGTCGAACGCACCCAGGGTCGCGACAGTGACCGGGCGGTACGCATCCTTGCGATGATGGCCCAAGCCTGCCTGGGGCTTGCAGACCCGCACCGGGCCTTGGCCTTCGCAAACGATGGCCTGGGCCGCGCCGCCGGAGGGTTATCCAGCTCCAGCATCGCCGCGAGCCAGTGTGCAGTTCAATCGGGCGCTGCGCTGCTGCAGCTTGGTCGCCATGATGAGGCCCTCGTTGTTTTGACCGAGGCGCTCTTACGACTGGAAGCCGCCGAAAAGCCGGATGAAGAACTCATTCTAAGCGCTCTCTCGTGGCTGCAGGCCTGTGAGAATGCCAAAGGCAACACCGCAAATGCCCTGGACCGTAACCGCCAGATCGCCGCGCGCGCGCAGAAGTACTGGGGCCGCGACAATCAGAACACTGTCGGGGCCCGCAGCAACCTCATCATCGCTTTGATCACCGCCAAGCTGCTTGATGAGGCGGCAGCGCTTGCCGACGATCTGCCCGAGACTGCCGAGCGAACCTTTCCACCGGGCCACCCGGCAAGGGCTTACTCGGCTCTGACAGCCTGCACCGTCATGCTCCGCACCAATCGCTACGCCGAGTCCGCACGGTACGGTCTCATGGCCTATGCCGCTGCAATCGCCGCGTTTGACGATGTGAACTACGTGACCGAGCGGAGCGTGGCTGCGCTTCGCGTTACCTACGCCCAGTGGAAGGCCCAGCCCGATGAGCTGAGGCGATGGGCGCTGCAAAGTGCGCGGATCCGCCTGATGGTGGCCAACGCGGATGAACGGCCAACGACGCTTAAAGCCATGAGCGGCATCGCCGCGGACTTGACCGGAGGTGGCATAGTCCTTCCCGAGGGCGGACTGGTTGAACTTATTTGGGAAAACCGCGACATCCTCGCGCCCGCCGGCCACGAACGCCGCGCAGTGTTCATGGCCAACCTTGCCTGCGTCATGGCCGCGACTGACCACCGCGAACACTTCGAGGCCGCTCTCGATGCCGCCCGCGAATCACTGGCTACCGCCAAGCACCTTGACATCGCCCAAGGGCTGCTGACGGCCGCGGAATCGATGCTCGGCAAGTAGCCGGGCGTGGGTTGCAGCGATAGCGTTGGATGCAGCCGTGATTTTTTGCCGCGAGGTCAGAGTGGCAAAGCCGGTAGCATCCGAGCAATCCAGCCCAGTATCCTGGCGCACTTCGAGTTCAAGGAAACGTTTCTGTCCTGCGAAGACCGCCCCAAAGTCGAGCGATGCGGCGAAGCGGCCGTTGGCGACGGCGAGGTTATCGGAGCAGAGCGTGCTGCCGATTTGGGTGCCGCCGCTGGCGGCGTCATAGAGGCGGAAACGAATGTCGTAGCTGCCGCTGGCGGGGGTGCCGGCGCTGGCGAGTTCGCCTTGATAGGTGAAGCTGGTTGACAGCGGCGCGGGTTGGGCGAGCGCAACGGGGGAGAACACCGAGACTGCGGCCAGAGACATAGCGAGCAGTGCGGCACAACGGCGACCAACAGGCAAGGGCATAGCAACTCTCTGTAAAAAATGGATGGTCCGGAAATCGAGCTGACCGGATGGCTCCGATCAGCTCGTGGTGGTGTGGTTTCGCTGCGACGAGGGCCTTACTTCGCGGCAGCGGGGGTCGCGATGACCGGTGTGCTTACCTGCTCGCTGGCCTGGTTGTAGATGCCTTTGCTGTCGGGCTTGCCGAAGGCTTCGGGGTGGAGGAGCTTACCTTTTTCGGTGCCGGTTTTGTCGACGGAGTTGGGGATGCGGTTGTTGTTGGCCCAAGCGTCCTGGCGGATGCCGGTGACGGACCAGGAGACCTCCACATTGCCGCGGCTGGTGCGGATGCTGAACTGGTTGCCGCTGATTTTCTTGACGACCTGTGCCCAGAGGAACTCACCAGAGTCGGACTCGTTGATGACGGTGAGCTGGTAGCGGAAGTCGCGGTTCAGGGCCTCGAAGTAATCCGGCATGGTGATGGTGGCGTAGCCATTGCCATCGGTCGTGACGTTGCCGTTGTAGATGTTCATCATGTCGGGCGATTCGACGAAGGAGTGGTACAGATACTTGTTCGCGGGGTCGAGCGGGTGGTCAATCTTGAACGACCCGCCGCCTTTGGAGAGGGAGCCGGTAACGTTCATGTTGCCCAAGACGGTGAGGCGGCTGGTGGGCGAGGTGGTACCGATGCCGACGTTGCCGACAGTGTCGATGAGCAGACGGCTTGCACTGGCCGTGCGGTCGATGATCTGAAACGAATTGTTCAGCCCAGTGGCGGGGCTACTGCTTGACGATGAGGACTGGATCGTCCACGTGCGAGCACCCAACGTGCCGTTTCCGGTGAGCGCGATCTGGGTATCTCCGCCGGAGACGACATCGAGGTTGTATGCGGGAGTGCTGGTGCCGATGCCCACGCCATTAGAACCCACGTTCAACAGTGACCTTTGAATTGACGGGGCGACGTACGTTCTGAACATGTAGTCGCTCGAAGCAGAAGTGTCGCCCCGCCCGGGCGGGTAGTTGTTCACGTTTGAAAAACTGGTAAAGAAGTCAGCACCAGTCAGTGAGACTCGAAATGTGTACCGCTGCCCGCTGACAACAATGAGTTGAGCCGGGATTGTTGAGCTTAGCCAGCCCTCGTCAGGGATATCTAGTAGCGTGATCGTACTCGTGCCCAGCAGTGCCCCGCCGGTACCCTCACCAGCGTAGATTCGCACCGTCGCTACACGTGACTGCCCGGCCACGCCAGAGGAACAGTGCAGATCGATCTGCGCCAGTCGCCCGTTTTGCCCGGCCGTGAACGACTGCCAGATATCGGTGCTCCCTGAAGAACTTGTTCGTGCCGTCTGCTGCTGATCAAGGGTTACGGCACCCGGGCCAAAGGGACCAGTGATATCAAGCAGGCCTGAGGGGGAAGTTGTCCCGATGCCGACCTGCCCAACGAACGTCGTTGGAAAGTTGCCGAAGGTGTTGGCCGAGTCGGTACGGGCGACGCTCGCCGGGAGCCTCGCGGCAGCCAATGTGCCGGTGGAGATGTTGGTGGCGTTGGCGTAGAACGAAGCGGGCTGGTTGTTAAGGTTGGCGGAATGCGTAGCGTTGGCCGCGGTTGTAGCCGTCGTCGCGGTTGTAGCCGTTGTCGCGTTGCCGCTCAGGTTTGCAGTAATGGTGCCCGCGCTGAAGTTGCCCGAAGCATCACGAAGCACGAGGGTACTGGGCGTGTTCAACGTTGCGCCGCTGGTCAATGTGTTGGAGAACACGCCAGTGGTGATCTTTGACGCATCGAGGCTGGGTATCTGTGTCGCGGCCAATGTGCCAGTGGTGATCTTGGAAGCATCAAGACTGGGGATTTGTGCGGCGGCCAGCATGCCGCTGGTGATGCTGGCGGCGTTGAGATTCGTCAACCCTGAGCCGCTTACCCCCGTAAGCGATGATGCGGCGAGCGGTGCACTAAAGCCCACCCGAGCAGTCGCGGAGAACACCTGCAACGTGTTTGAGTTGACGGTGCCGACATACGCAAGCGAGCCCAAAACCGCTACGGAGGATGGAAAGGTTCCTGTCGCGATGCTCCCGGCAAGCGTGATCGCAGCCGGATTGCTGATGTTGTAGACCTGCATGGTGTTTGAGGTCGGGTTCACCACAAACGCGAATGAGCCCGATACAGCTACGGCGCGGGGATTGGTTCCAGTCCCCGTCGAGATGCTTCCGGCGAGCGATATCGCGGCCGGGTTGCTGATGTCAAAGACATCAAGCGTGTTGAGGGCGGGGTTCACCACGTACGCGAACGAGCCCGACACGGCGACGGATGCTGGGAACCCTCCGCGAAAGATGCTCCCGGCAAGGGTTGGCGCATTAGAAGTGCTGACGTTGAAAACCTGCAGCGTGCCCGAGCTCCCGTTGACCACATACGCGCGTGAGCCCGACACCGCGATGGATTGGGGTGAGGCTCCTGTGAAGGGGCTCCCGGCAAACCGGGCTGGCGCGGCCGGATTGCTGATGTCAAAGATCTGCAGCGTGTTTGAGGTCGCGCTGACCACATACGCGCGCGAGCCCGACACCGCAACGGAACTCGGGCCGCTGTCTGTACTAACGAAGCCGCTGAGCGCTGGTAGGGCCGGATTGCTGATGTTAAAGACCTGCAGTCTGTTGAAATCCTGGCCTACCACATACGCAAACGAGCCCGAAACCGCGATGGAGACGGGGGTAGATTGTGTCACAATGCTTCCGGCCAGCACCGGCACGTTCGGATTGTTCATGTCGAAGACTTGCAGCGTGGCTGAGCTGCGGTTGACCACATATGCAAACGCGCCCGACACCGCGACGGAGATGGGGCTGTTTCCTGTGGCGACCGAACCGCGGTTCTGCAAAGATTCCAAGGCGACGGTGCCCAGCCCGCTCTGCACATCGTCGTTCAGCGCCGTCCGCGCGAGCGTGCCAGCGTTGATGTTGCCACCGCTGAGGTTCGTCAGCCCCGCTCCGCTGCCAGAAAAGACGCCGCTGAAGTTGTTGGCGGGGTTGCTGAAGTTCATAAGCCCGGTGAACGTCTGGTTCCCATCGAGCCGGGCGACGTTGCTCGGGATCGTCGCGCTGGGTAACGTACCCGTCAGGTTTGCGGCATTCTGATAGAACGCCCCCGCCTGACCGTTGAGCGCTGTCGCGTTCGCCGCCGTTGTTGCCGTCGTCGCGGTTGTCGCCGTTGTTGCCGTAGCCGCCGTACCCGCG
>JBBRKQ010000100.1:0-14036 GCA_038231815.1 Phycisphaerales bacterium | reverse complement strand
GGGATTGCCGTTAGCGGTAATCACCGGCCCCTGACGGTCGATCCGAATCAACTGCCACGAAGCGTTATAGCCGTAGAACTCAATCGTGTCGTCATTAAAGTCAGAACTGCCGCCGTTGTTGTTGCCGTTGAGGTCATACACCGCCGCGGTGCGCCAACCGAGGGCGTTGTAGGCGAATTTGGCGAAGACCCGGCCGGCGACGTAGCTGCCGCTTACGAGCGAACGCGTGTACACGCCAACCATGCGATTCTGACCATCGTACTGGTACATGAAGTTGACGCCGTCATCAACCATGTTGCCGTTGCGATCAAAGCGGGGCTTTTGTGCCGTAGCTTGGCCGGCGATATCGATGCTACGGCTGTCGCTTGCCTGATCTGCGGCGTTGAAGGCTCGAAGGAAGAGCGAATCGCCGGGCGATGACGGGTGCGGATTGGGGGCGGTATCTCCGGCCGGTATGAGTGGGAGACCGGATCGCAGATCGGCCTTGACGGTGATGTTGCCACGCTTGTCTTTGAGTGCCAGTTCCTGGCGGC
Organism: Phycisphaerales bacterium; assembly: GCA_038231815.1. Taxonomy (GTDB): domain Bacteria; phylum Planctomycetota; class Phycisphaerae; order Phycisphaerales; family UBA1924; genus CAILKP01. The sequence continues at coordinate 13,503 of JBBRKQ010000100.1, read as the reverse complement.
GGCCCATGGGCCCCTGACCATTGCCGGCTGGCGGGAGGCCTTCCGGAGCGGGCGCGAGGGCAACTGACGGGATTGTGGGACTGGTGGTGCACCAAATTGGGTTGCCATCGCAGTCGAAGCCGTACTTCTTGTCTTCATCAAACCGCGGCAGATTTCCGGTGGCGGGTAGGCCACGATCAGGCGAGTAAATGGCAGTCACCTGGCCGGCGGCGTTCTTCACCAAAGCGTTGTACACCGCGGGGCGATTGGACATGCCAGTCCAAAGCGCGGTGCTGGCCGCCACCCCGGTGGGCTGCGCGTTTTGCGGAGCCTGCGGCGGGCCCGTGGTGGAAAAGGCACCGGTGCCGGGCGTTGGCATGGTGATGTCAAAGTTTGGGGAGCCATCACATGAATTGACTGTGTTGGCACCCGGCGAGCCGAATTTGAACTGGTCCGGGAGGCCGGGAGACAGTGCTTCCAGCTTCGTCCCGCTGTTTTCAGGCCATGGGTTGCCAGTACCACAACCGTCACCGGGCTGCTGAAGGCTAATGTCCGGAATCCGACCGGTTGGCGTGTTTTTCCAAGGAGCCGGCTCTTGATGGCTAAACTGGTTGTCCGGCGGATTCGTGGGCGTCGGGCATACACAGTAGTTGACGCTGTTCGGCCCTTTGCCAAGGTCGGGGAGGCCGGTGCCAGCAGGAACATTTGGAAAGAAACCAAAGTAATCCGCTGGCAGAGCACCAGACGGCGTCCCGCTCGGTGTCACAAACGAGTGCGCGCCCAAAACCGGGCCGCGCTCGCCCATAAGGTTGCCGGTCGTGCGACTCGGATTGTCGTACCCGAAATTGATACCCTGCTGGAAGAAAATGCCGTCATCAACCGTACTCCGCCCGTTGCCAAACGGATTGAGCGGCGTTTGCTGACGCAAATTGCACATCCCACCGAAGGCGTTGTAGCCGAGGCTGACACTATCGGCGAGGCCCTGTCCTGCAGCGCCGCTGGAGGAGATGCCAGTGAGGCGGCCGAGTGGGTCGCGGGTGAACGTTGAAGTAACGGGCGGGAAGGCGGGCAGGCCGGCCACGGAGTCGGCAGCACTGTTCACGGTTTTACTGACAACGCGATTGCCCGGACCGAACTGCGTAAAGATTGAGTCGCCACGGGGTGTGATGATTGATGTCAGCGCACCGGTGGTGTTGTAGCCAAGATTAAAGGTGCCCGTACCATCGACGCTGATTGGAAGCGAGACTGATGATGGTAGATTGTTATTGAGCGTTGGGCCCGCGCCACCACCACCGCCGCCGCCGGGACCGTTTGGATATGTGAAATGCTGAAGCAGAACAGACTCAGGCGACTGTGCCGGTGGTCGGCCACAGGCTCCGGTCGTAAACATGATGTCGGTCAACCGCTGAAAGTCATCGTACTGGTACACCGTCTGCTTGGCCGGGCAGTTTGTTCCGCCAGGAAAGCCAAAGTCCTCGGGTGTGAGCAACTGACCGGGGAACGGCGCGATCCCATCAGTTGGACCGAACTTGCATTCCGAGGTTTCCTGACCAGCATCATTGAAAGTCTTGAACCACTCGCGGTTGAGTGGGTCAATCTTGCCGCACATCTGTAAGTTGGGGTCGGTTCGGGTACGCTCGATATCGCAGGGTGGGGAGAATGGGGTTGGCTGACAATTCGCGCCGAGGCAGGTTACCGGGGGCGTTCCATTCGGCCCGCACGCGGGCTGGTTGGGGTACGTGTATTGAGTGGCAGGCATGCCAAGCAGACCGGCATCGGTGTACTGCATGGTCGTCGTCGCGCCCGGCGCTGGCACCAGCGCGATTTGCGACGGAACCCCGTTGCTGTAGCTGACCGCGGTGGCGTTGTTAAACAGTGGGCCGGATTGCAGCACCGAACCCGCAGTGGCCGCAACGGTAAGAACCACCCTGCCGGTGTTTCGGTCGGTGTATGTTGCCTGCTGGCTGGTGGCGTAGCCTCCTGCGGTGACTGCCGGAGCACCCCCAGCGACCGGTGCGTTACGAAACACGATCTTGTTTTTAGGTGAGCACGTCCGGTCGTACGCGTTGACTTCGATGCTCTCACCCTGATCAAGCACGATGTTGCCGCCGTTGCCGCGGAAAATGTCACGCTGCACAAAGTCACCACCACCGGTGGCCCTGCCAGCCATATCCGGGCTTACGCAGCCACCGGGGCCTGCGGTCTTTTCACCGGTTGCTGGGTCAATATGGAACCGCTTTGACTGATACACGCGGCCAAAGGCATCAAGGCTATCGGTTTCCAGGGCCAGCCGACCGTTTACAATGTTCGTTATCGATTGCAACGAACCAAACGGCAAACCGTTTGGATATACCTGGGCATCAAACGCACCCTTGGCCACGATCTGGTCAAGGTTGTTCCGGTCAAAGCCAATCAGCAGCCCTCCGGGCATGGTCATGTCGCGCGCGACACCAAAGTCGTTGTACCGCACCGATGTGGTATCAAAGTCAGTGTCGCTGCGGAACCGCTGGATCTGAGTTGGCAGACCGTTGCCACCGGGGGTGCCGTTGTCATAAACAATCGCCGCCACCACATTGGAAGATGTACTTCCCACCACGCTGCGCGAGTGCTGCACCGGCAGCCCACGCGAGTTGTACCGGACCGTGTCGATTGTTCCGGCCGGATCAAAGACCGACTCCAACTGGCCCCAGCTATTGAAAGCGTACGTCGTCGACGCCGATCGCCCCTCAGCGATGTTATGAAACCGGCGAGTACTCACGGGCCGCGAGCCATCGATCGTAAAGTCATACTCAGTCAGTGAGACCAAGGGATGCGCCGGCGTGACGGACTGGCGAAGGCTGCCTCCAGTTGCCGTCAGCCACTGCGCCGGCGGCGTCGCGGTTGATGCATAGGGCACGCCGCCGACCAAACCCTGATTGTTGCCGCGTGCGGGCTGAAAGCCGCCATCCGGACTGATCGTGCCCTCGGCGAGCACCTGACCATCGTGCCCGAACTCAACGATTGAACTGGGCCCTTGAAACGAGTTGGCCGTAACGATCGGCACGAAGATGCTGATAAGCGTGTTGCGGCTGCTGAGAAGGTACGTTGTTTGGGTTTTGCGCCCACCGGGAACGGCGGAGCCGACGATGCGACCAAGCACATCTCGGGTGAAGCTCGTCGTCCGGTTGTACGCATCGGGCTCATCAGCGTAGAGCGTCGGTGTAACGGGCGCTCCATACGCCAGTGCGGCGAGGTTGCATGCGGTCAGGCCTGCTGCGGAGGCATCGGTGATTTGGGTCTCGATCAAACCGGTGAGGGCATTTCGTTTGATGGCATCGAGGCGGCCGGTGCGCGCCCGGGTCAGGACGAGATTACCCGATGTGTCAAACCAACTGGTTGTTGAAGTGGGGCTGGCCGGTCCGTTTGCATTTCCAAGCGGCGGGTCAGTGACCTTCATCTCGGCCAGCGTCACGGCGAGCGGACTTGCGAGTTGTTGTTCAGCCGAACCAGACGGAACTGGCCACCATTGGGGCGTACAGATCGCAGTTATTCCCACGTTAGCCGGATCAGCAACCGATAGCGCTTCCGGAAATGACGTCGTTGTGCCCAGCACTTGGCGGCGGATGGCCCACGGTGCGCCAAGTGGCTTCCAGTCTTTCCAGCTCACAGCGCGTGCGCTGAGCCAAGTGGCAGTGTTGCGGTTCGCCAAACCGGCCCCCACACTACGGCGGACACCGCGAACAGCGCCCAGTTCATAGTTGGCCACGTTGGTGAATCGGTCAATCCAAAGAGCCAGTCCTCCCGGGTTCCGAGCAGCCTGCATCGTCGCCGCGTCAAAGCTCGAGTTCGCCGCAGGGGTCGATACACCAATGAGACGACCATCCTCGCTGAGATCGGCACGCTGAATCCACTGTGCGGACCCTTCTTGAGTAATATTCAGCAGCGGCTGACCCAAGCCGTTAAAGGTTGTGATATGTGCGGGACCCGTGCCGGTGCCGCTTGGGCTGGGCCAGAGCACAGTTGAGCTGAAAGCGGGCTCGGCAAGCGTGGCTCCGGGTTGCGGCAGGCTGTTGTAGGTAATCGTGTACGGAAAGCCCGCGGCGTCCAGGAGGCCGCTCAGCAGCACGCCATCGACCCGCAGCGGCGCCTGCGCGCTGCGACGGACGACGAAGTCTGCGAGCTTTCGGGTACTTGCTGAGCCGGGAGGTAGCACGGTAAGCGTCGGCTGGCTCAGAAGCTGTTGGCGGGCACCCTCACCACTGATCACACTCGACAGCAGGCCCGGCTGATCGTACCGGAAGAAGGTCGTTCGCTTGAGCATGCCGCCGCTGCCGCTGATCAACGTCGACACATCGGCCCGGAGCAAGTCGGGCCTTCCACCGGGCGAGGTAGCGATCGCTGCATACGCGTACTCGACCTTGCCAACCTCACTGCCGGATGCTGTATCGGTGATCGTGATCTTGGCAATTCGCGGCAGCAAGCCGCCTCCGGCATTCTCAGTTTGGTACGTATAGCTGATGCTACGACCAGCCGAGTCAACCGCCTGCAACGGAAGTCCGGCTTCGGCACCGCTGGCATAAACTCCTTGGGCAATGGCCATTGAGGGGCGATCGGCTCCGCCGAGCGATGCCCTCGCTCCGGAAGCATCCTCGATGCTCCAGAACTGGCCGGCCAAGCGGCTTTGAGCAAGTGCCGATGGCACGACCGCGAGCCGATCAAACCCACCGAATCCGAAATAGCGTGCGGTATGCCCGGAGGTATCAAAGATGCTCACAATGTCGGGCTGATTGGCGGCTGCAACGCCTTGGGAGTCCTTAAACACTCCGGTCAAATCAACGCACATCAGCCCCGCCGCGCCGTTTGCTGCACGGTACCACGTTCGCCCGGGATCGGCCGCATAGTTATTGATTCTTGTGAATTCGACAAATGCCGTGGGGCTGGTCACCAGAAAAACACTGTCTCCGCTCGCGCTTCGGACAAGCTCAGGCCGCGAAAGCTGAAACCAACCCGGCCCTTGGATGCCACCTTGCACCACCTGGGGCCCTGACGCGGAGCCCGCCGATGAATCGCTGTACGCAATACCGATCGGCCATCCCATTCGGGCAGGCAAGGCCAGTTGAACGTCGCTGTATACAACGCCGCCGGTAAACGTGTCAACCGGACCGAAGTACCGCCCCTGCTGCATCACCGGCGCACCCGGATCACCACTGAGCGTCAGGCCGTGTACTGAACCGCTAAGCACACCGCCATCGGGCGCGATCGCTCGGTGGCTGCGAAGCGGCTGCGACAAGTTGATCGGCGATGTGGTCGATGGCGAGTGGTTCTCAGTCGCCGAGAGAAGATTGCCGACATTGCAGAGACTGGTGGGCTCAGTTGGGTAGTTGATCTGGCCAATCGCCACCGTTGCCCCACTGATCGCCGCGAGGAGCGGGAGCCCTGCCCGCCCCAGCCGAAGGCCACGCGACATCCCGCCACTTGTGTACCCCCAAATTGTGGACAGAACGTGAACACGCTGACCACCCGATTCGCTTGCTGTTGCCATGTAAATATTCCCGACCACCAAACACCCGGGCTGAAAATTTCAGCCACGCAAAACACCCGAACCTGTTTCCTCGCCGAGCGAGACACAGGAAAGATACCCCAAATTCCCAAAGATGCGTCCGAGAAAATCAAAATTGAGGAAAATTTGATACAATAAGTATTATTACTTGTTAAAAACCTCGTGGTACTTTGATGCCATGCTCAGTTTTCGTTTCACAACTCCCGCCTTCCCCCCACTCCCCCTCAAAACCCCAGCTTCCCACGCTTCTCCGCCCACTCCGCCTGCTCACGCTTGTTGTCGCTGCGCAGCTCCGCGCTGCCGCCCTTGGCCAACGCCTGCAATGCCTCAACCTCAAGCTTTGACAAATGCACCGCGCCTTGCTCGTAGTCGCGAAAGGCCTCAACCGTCACCGGCACCATCGGGCGGATCAGGTCAAACATCGCCCTCGCAAATACCTGAATCTCTTCCTGCGCGTGGCTGTCCATCCGCAGCGACAAAAACCGCAGCAAATTGTGCAGATCAATCTTCCAGTACCACTCCGTGTACAGCGACACCGGCAGGCCAATTCTGGCCAGTTCGCGAGACACGCCCTGGTTCGTCAGGTTAATGTACTTCTCGTACAGCTTCTCGCTCTCTTCAAGAAACGACACAAACGCCTCAGCCGTGGACTTCTCATTCACATCCGCCGCCAGGTCAAACGTTTCGCCACCACCCTGGCGGTTGTTCTTACTCTGCTTGCGCACCTGCTCAACCGTGGGCCTGTAAAACCGATCGGGCATGACTGAATAGCGGCCCGAGTACTCGTTCACATTCGCAGTGCGATGGCGAATCCACTGCCTGGCAATAAAAATCGGCATCGCCACATGAAACTTAAACTCCACCATCTCAAACGGAGTCGTGTGCCTGTGGCGAAGCAGGTACCGAATCAGCCCGCGGTCCTCGTTAATCTTCTTCGTACCCGCACCGTAGCTCACGCGGGCAGATTGCACAATCGCCTGGTCGGCCGTCTGACCCTGCGGCACCAGCCGGGGCATCACATCCAGCAGCGCCACAAAGCCGTGGTCCAAACAGTTAATCTGGCGGCGCGTGTCGCCCTCCATTAAATCAACCATCTTCACCCCGGCCTCCGGGCTGTACCGATGCACCGGCCGCCCCGAGGCCGAATCCGCCGAGGCAGCCTCAATCAGCGCCGGCTTTGGCGGTGCGGCGGCTGGTTCAAGGGTGCCAAATCCGGCATTCACACTGGTAGAGGCAGGAGCGGTCATGCCTCCATGGTACCGGTTTGGCCCAGCGGTTTTTGAGCCAATCGCCGCAAAGGTTTTCCCCGCGGCTGTCTGGCTGTCGGTTGCCCTAGGCTCGCCCCATCCAACCAAATTCTCGCACAAATGAACCCCAAATCGCCGTTATTGTGCGGACTCTGCCCCGCCACCGTCCGCAACCAGCACGCCGCCACGCAGCCGCGGCACGGTTTGCAGCGTGTCCACCGCCGCCACGGCAGCGATTTCGCCCTTCATACCAATCCTGGCCAAATTCCGCCCACCCCGAGAGCGATGCAAAATCGCCTCAACCTCGCCCGCTCCGTCACCCGCTCTCACCGCCAGTGCCCACAACTCCGCGTACAGCACCGCCGTGTCGTCTCCATACGGCAGCGTTGCACCGCCATAAACATCCGCGCCAAGTTCCACGCACGCCTGCGCAATCGCTCCGGCGGCCAAACAATCATCAAGCGTCACCGTGCCGCGCGTGCCGGCGCACAGCAAGTGAATGGCCCGTACCCCACCGGCCGCGCCGTGGGCCGTATCCCCCGCAAGCTTCATAGCCAGTCTCGCCACCGCCAATCTGTTAAACAAACATCCAATCAGTACCTCACCCGCGCCGCACGCAATGGCATGATGTATCGCCCGCGTCCCGTTCGTAGTCGTAAACGCGATGTGCACCCCTTCCACCTGTTCCCTGCCATACTCCCGCGGCAGGTTGCCAAAGTCAAAGCCATCAATCGGTAGCCCACCACGCTCGCCACCAAGTTTCACGTGCAAGCCGCGCTGCCTGAGTTCTTTCGCCTTGGCGAGCGCTTCTTCAACCTCGCCACACACGTGCACCGCCGCAGCGCCATTGGCAAGCGCTGTCGTCATGCTGCTGCTGGCCCGTAACTGATCAACCACCACGCACACACCGTCGCCAATCGCAGTTGCGCCCGCCTCAGAAAAAACCGGCCACGCAAACAGCGGAGGTCCGCAGCGGCCTTGGTCCAATCGCCCCGCACTCACGGCTTGGCGCCCGGCGCTGCCGGAACCGGCAGCGCTCCGGTGCCACCTTTCTCCACCGGCAGGCCAGCTCGCTTCCACGCGGCCAAGCCATCCATAAACATGCGAACATCGTCATATCCCAGAATCATAAAGCGCTTGGTCATCGCCTGTGCCGCCGGGCTGCCGGGGTCATCGCCATACACCGCCAGAACCTTGTACGCCTCGATGCGCTTGTCCCGCGTCAACTCCCGCTCGCTAACGCTGGCAATGCTGATGTTCACCGCCCCAGGAATGTGCCCCTCCGCAAACGCCCGGCCGGACCGCGCATCAACAATCAAAATGTTCTTTTCTTTGCCGCTGGCCAAAGCCTCACGCACCTCAATCAGCGAGATGGGCTCAATATCCGCATTGCTGATGTTGTTGGTGCAGCCTTGGCATAAGGCCGCAACCACAGCAAGCAGCACCAAGGCCGGACCACGGAAGAAGTACAAGAAAAAATGGGAGGCGTGCATCATCGTACAAATGTTAGCGTTCACTACCCATCCAAAGTGCACCGCTCCGGATTCTCTTTGCAGTTCAAACACACGGGGCCGCGGCCTAAAGCCAGGAAACATTGCCCGATTTACCCCTGTACCGCCAGCCAAAACCGCCCACAAGCCAACCAACCGCCCGCTTCAAGAGAATACGAATTGACTCCGAACCCAGCAATGGGGCGAATACGTAACAACCAACTCGCCAGCTTTGTGGCGAACCAAGCACGCTCTGGCCGACATCCCCCGTCAGTGCCCCCGCCTCCTGCCGTTTCACACATGCCACAATCCCCGGCTTCATCCCACCACCCCCGGCTCTCCACGCCTCGCCCAGCAGGTGGCGTGGCTCCCTCGGCTTACGCTCTAGTCACAGCAATCACGTTGTTGGCCATCACGTCTGCCACCATCACCTCCCCCACCATCGCAGCCTCAACATCGCACCTCGGCCAGCCAGAGACTACCCAGCCCAAACCCGTCATTGTCCTCACCGGCAACACCGCTGCCAAGGCCACACTCATCGCTGAAAAGCGGGCCGTTGCCCCCGGCGGCACCGTTGCGCTGGCCCTGTCCTTCGTCGTCGCCCCAGAGTGGCACCTGTACTGGCCCGGAATCAATGATTCTGGCATGCAGCCCAGCATAAAGCTTGACCTGCCCCCCGGCTGGACCGCCGGCGAACTGCAATGGACCGCCCCCATCCGCCACGTCGCCCCCGGTGACATTGTTGACCACGTCCTCGAAGGCCAAGTCACCCTCATCGTGCCCGTCACCGCCCCGGCCAACGCCAAAATCACTGATGAAGCCACACCCCTGACCATCCGCGGCAAGGCCAGTTGGCTCGTTTGCAGCGAAGCCTGCCTCCCAGGCTCTGCAGATCTCTCCGTAACGCTTGCCGTTGTGGCCAAGCCAGAACTGGCAAAGGACACGCCCGATGCACTAGCCTTCGCCGTCGCGAGGGCCAAACATCCCAAACCACTGCCATCAGGCCGCTCGGTCTTGGTCCAGCCGGGAACCGGCTCGGTCACGTTTGCCTCGCCGGGAGCCATCGGGCTTTCGTTCTACCCAGAGGCAGAATCCCGCAAGCCGACAGACTTGGTTTCGGGGGTTTCCACAGAGTCCGACTCGCTGACGGTCGCCTTTGACTTGGCCGAGGCTGAAAAACCCATCCGTGGCGTGCTGGAAATCGTCCGTCCCACCGCCGCAAACCCCGCTCCAAATGGCTCTGACGCCGCTGGCAGTGCAGCCAAGAAGGTGGTGACTTGGTACACTATTACTCTTCCTCCCGCATCTGCAACCGTTCCCGCCAAGGGTGAGGATGGCAAATAACCCTCGGAGTGTGCCGGACACAACGCCAGCATACATCCTGAGACCAAGCCCCGCCGCGTATTCGTGTTCGTTCCCGGTGCATCCGCACCAAAATTGTGCGCTCGAAGTACTAGCGCATTTGTGTCCCCCCTGTCCTTCTTGTCCTTCTTGTCCCCCGTGTCCTTTTCGTCCCCCGTGTTTCGAATGTTTCCACGTGTTTTCAAAGGAGTTTGTGTTATGAATATGAAGAATCTGATCGCCGCTTTCTGCATCGCCGGTATCTCCCTTGGCTCCGCCGCCATGATCGCCGAAGCCGCTGGCAAGCCGCCGGCAGCCCCCACCGCCGCGGCACCCGCCAAAGACAAAGAGGCTAAAAAAGAGGCCAAGAAAGAAGCCAAAGCAGAGAAGAAAGTCGGCGTCGTCGTGGGTGACAAGGCCCCCAGCTTCAGCCTCACCAGCTACGACGGCAAAGACATCAAGCTCGATGAGCTGCTCAAGACCAACAAGGCCGTGGTCGTGCAGTGGTTCAACCCCGAGTGCCCCTACGTCAAAATGCACTACGAGAACGGCGTAAGCACCTTCAATGACCTGCAGAAGCAGTACGCCTCCAAGGGCATCGCGCTGGTCGGCATCAACTCCGGTGGCACAGGCAACCAGGGCGCCGCGACCGACGAAAACAAGAAGGCAATCACCGCGTGGAAGATCGAATACCCGATCTGCCCCGACCTCTCCGGCGAAGTCGGCCGCAGCTTCGGCGCCAAAAACACCCCCGCCATGTACATCATCACGGCCGATGGCAAGATCGCCTACTCCGGCGCGATCGACAACAACCAAGGCCGCGACAAGAAGGATGCGGAAGTGAAGAACTACGTCAAGACCGCAATTGATGAGATCCTCGCTGGCAAGTCCGTCACCAACCCCACCACCGCCGCCTACGGCTGCGGCGTCAAGTACGCTGCCAAGGGCAAGTAAGCCTTTTCGCAAGAGGTTGATCTAAAAACCAAACCCCGGCTGCAAATGTGCAGCCGGGGTTTTTTGTTCACCAGTGATCTTGCGGGAACAATCAAACAAGTTCCGCATTCACAGCAGAAGCAAACTAACCCCGCTTCGCTCACAAAGTGATGCGATCTCCCGGCGACGGCGGCGTCGCCGGCCCACAAAACGGTGCCGATGAGCTGATCGCAGTCTTCGACCAAGAGTGGCTGAAGAGTTCAGGCGAACCGATCTATTCATGGGATCAACCGTGGTACATCCTCCGCGACCTAGATGGCGACACGGTCGGCATCGTCAATGTTCTCGGAACACTCCCCACCTTGGCGGCGGAGTGGCGGTACGATGCATATGGCTCAGTGACGTGGAACCCCATCAACTCGCCGCACCCGGTGATTGCATGTGGACACCGGGGAGTCTTCTTTGACAGATGAGATGAACCGGTGATCCGGTTCGCCGCGGATGCAGTAACGGGCGATCCACCGATGGCCGCCCCGACACTCGGTCAGTCATGGGACACCCGAATTCTCGTCGGCCCGCTGGCGGTGGGTGGTGATGCGTACGACCTGCCAACCGGCAAGCCAAAGCTCATCGGCCACATGCGAAATCGCGAGTATCTGCCGCATTTGATGCGGTTTGCCCAGCGCGATCCGAATGCGACGGGGCAGTTGGTGATGGCGGCGGTGGTGCATGGTGGGAGGGCGATGGGTAGTAGCCCCTCGGCGATGGAACTCATGCAGTTGTACGGTGATGGGCCATGCCTTTACGGATACCTCGCGGGCAAGCCACGCGGCAATTCGGATCCGACAGGGCTGTTTTTTCCAAGTCCAACCGACCTTGTCGGTAGCGCAATCATGGTTGGTTTCCGGGGTCTCCGTGGGGGTCTCGAAGGCCTGACCCAGCAGTATGCCGCGAACATGGAGGATGACATTGACTGGGCGATGGATTGGTCTAGAAAAGACAATGAGCACAGCCGGTTAAGCGACAAGTGGGTGGGTGATTCGTTTATGGACGGAATGTATGGCGGGCTTGAGGATGGGATTAACGACGTGTTGTCGGACTTTAGCTATGGGCTGTGGCCAGAGGGTGGGCCTGCCGGACCGGTGATGGCCGGTGCCACGCCAAGCGCTGGGGGGAAAGATGCTCTAGCTGTCGCTAAGATAATTGTTGAGGACAGCAAGACTAAAATTGTGCATTTATATAAAAGCGGTGATCACGCTGGACCTACACACTTTCATGTTTACAGCAACGGACAGCGTCCGACACGAATTGGTCCGAATGGGCGACCACTGAATACCAAAGCCGATCGCGAGTTGACAAATGCGGAAAAAAAACTGGTGATGGATAATCTGCCCAAAATAAAAAAGTCTATAAAACTAATTCAGAAATGGATACGAAAACAGCCCTGGCCTAAACTCCGAAGGTAACCAATCCATGAGCACTCCATCAAACGACGTGTGGATTTTTATTGGTCTAAACTCAACTGCGCCAAATGCCGTTTTTTCGAGCCTTGAGCTTGCGAAGGTTTGGCTTCGAAAAAACATGCTTTCTGGATATATGTTTGTTCACAAGATTAACGAGCCCGGATTTGATTTGCATTTAGAAAAAGGAGATCTGCTTCCGAGAAAACTTCGTGACGTAGTCGTTAAAGATCCAAATGTAATAAATCAAATCAGAGAGACATGGTACGATCGAACAGAAGTTTTTATGGTAGCGTTTGGATGTTTTGAACTTGATGATGATTTTCTTGCTGCGCATGACAAATTAGTGGCCAAGCCGCCAGTCGAGTACCGATGGAAGTAGGTATTTGCATGCCAATGCCGACAACCGAAGCGCCAAAGGAGTTGTGTAACTCTTCAGCCGAATCCAACCGAACGGATCCCGAGTGTCGCGAAGGGGTTGTTGCGCGTATTTATTGTCTCTGCCGCTGAACCACACCAATTCGCTCGATGTCAAGTCCCTCATCGCCGCCGCGCTGCGGGGTCAGGTCACCCAGGAAATGGCGATGCAGTTGCACGGGCTAGGTGCTGAGGCTACCGCTACCTTCGTCCTCGCGGTCAACACGCACCTCGCCAAACTTACTGGCATCGGGCAGGCCACCGGTGCCAACACGCCATCCGGCGCTATCGCGCCGTACGCCAAGGGCAGCACCGGCAAGCGGCGGCCGGGCAAGCCGGGCGGTCGCGATGGACACCAGGGACATCGTCGGCCGCCGCCGAAGATTGATCGCCGCGAGGACGTCGCGCCGATTTCCGTCTGCCCCGATTGCAGCGGCCACGTGCTGCCGGCACGCAAGAAACGCAAACGCAGGTCAGCGATAGACCAACCCCATCTTCACTTCGCTCCGCATTGCGTCACGATCGTTGGTATGAAAACACCAACTCCAGAGTCGGCCCGCGTGAGGTGGGCGGGAGGGGCGGGTGATCGCAGATTGGCGGCGGAGCGGGTTTTCTGTGGCCTGTTTCTGTGAGCGGCGTCCAGTGCAACGGACTTCGTTTTATACTTGGCGATGGCGGCTTACCGATGTGGGGGCCCTGGCGACGGCGGCGTGGCTGGCCCGCAAAATGGTGCCGATGAGCTGATCGCCATCTTCGATCAAGGCTGGCTTGACAAGTCCGGCGACTCCACGTATGCGTGGGATCAACCGTGGTACATCCTCCGTGACCTTGATGGCGACACGGTCGGCATCGTTGATGTTCGCGGAACGCTACCGACGCTGGCGGCGGAGTGGCGGTATGATCCGTACGGCTCAGTTGCGTGGAACCGCGTCAACTCGCCGCATCCGGTGATCGCGTGTGGACACCGGGGAGTCTTCTTTGACAGATGAGATGAACCGGTGATCCGGTTCGCCGCGGATGCGGTAACGGGCGATCCACCGATGGCCGCCCCGACACTCGGTCAGTCATGGGACACCCGAATTCTCGTCGGCCCACTC
>JBBRKQ010000099.1:0-14245 GCA_038231815.1 Phycisphaerales bacterium | reverse complement strand
CGCTGGCACTGACACGCTGGCACTGACACGCTGGCACTGACACGCTGGCACTGACACGCTGGCACTGACACGCTGGCACCGACACGCTGGCACTAACACGCTGGCACTGGCAGCAAAATGGGCTGTCGCTCAGCACCCGCTCAGCGGCCACCAAAAACAATCCGCCAGCGTGTTTCATATCCGGAATCGCTGCGATTCTGAACTTAACGCTGAAGGGGCCGCAAGGACCAGCCGCTTCGCCGAGGAAAACAAGCACTGCAGCTTGCTCTAAAGACCCGCACTTACAGCCCGCGATGAACCGACGACCTTGCTTTATTTATTGACCCGGTAGCGGCCAACTTCTCGGACCGATCGAAGGGCTGACTCCGCCGTGTTGCCTCATTCTGTCTGTTAGCTGAATCGTCTATCGCGCCGCCCGCGCCCTCGCTGATCATTTCAATGCTTGCGGGCGAGTAGGCTTTATCAAGCCCTCCGGGTGCGGCCGCCTGTTGCCGAAGCTCAGTCTCGGCTTCGGTCCAGTTCTGTTCACAGCGACCAGATTGGCTGCCGCCAGCCAGAAATATTTCGTGTGCGCGAGCGGCGATCTGCTCATGGGTTGGCATCTGAGATCCAAGCTGCTTCTCAGCGATTTGGTTCGGGGAGCAAGTTGGTATTTTTTGTTCGGGTGTCGTCAACATTTGAATCTCCTTGTTTGGAACTGCTTCGCGTTCGCCGGCATTGCAGCGAACATCAATTTTCACTCAATCCTTCGTTGCACGGGCAACTTCGACTCCGATCGAAAATGATGCGCTGCTGCGTCGCAGGAATTAACCGGCGATGAAGCGGGCAGGCCCGTTTTCGAGGCACTTTTCGGTCAACGACGATACCCTTTAGGCCGAAGTAGCTAAGACCGCTTCACATGCGGTAGCGCAGCTCCGGCAGGCCTTGGCGCACTTCGTCATCAACGCATCTCCATGCCCTAACTCGTCACAGGCGACTGAGCACAGATTGCAAATCTCCGTGCATTCGCGGCACACATGACTGCTATGGTCAGAGGCCCTGGCCATAAAACATTCTACCAACCAGCACATTTCCACACAGTCGTGCAACAAGCCCTGGTGCGAGGCTGAGGCGTGCTTCCCGGCAAGAAACAGACAGTGCGCAGCACACTGACCACACAAACCGGCACACTCGCAGCAATGCCTCATGCAGTCCAGCATCTCCTTGGTAGGCAATTTCTCAGATGTGATCACTTCGTTCAAGAAAGTTACTCCAGCCATGCTTTCAGACGGTTCTATCGGACATCGCTGAAGTTGTACGTTCGACAGGGCGGCCTTTCTCGGCGGATCTTTCCCGCATCTAGCGGACCGTGTACATCCCAGAGGCTTATGCGTGGGACCTGACATCGTAAGTGGGGTCACTGGTTTCGGCGACGAACGATTTGTTCTGCGAAATCCTGTCGGACTCCAAGCCTGAAGACACAGTCGGCAGCCGGAGTTCGTAAAAGTTGAAACTCGCCAGCGATTGGCGGACCTTGAAATCCTGCTCGGGCAAAGTTGTGTGGGATCGCGTGAAAGCGGGTCTATGAGACATCCAGTGACCAGCCCGGCCAATGCGATCTGCCCAAATCGACCAAACCAAAGGCAATTTGCATTGTCCATCATCTGGCCATCATGAACCGGACTCACTTTGCCTAGTATTTGTGCGTTGCGATAATGCGTCGCGAAGCTCACACACCGGTCAGCGTCCCGGACGGTCACAGGCACTGGCACATTTTACAGAAAGTTCAGTTATGAATGGCAATCGCGTCACCACCACTATCCTGTCCGCACTGCTCCTGAGCGCTGCGGGCTGCTCGCACTCGGGCTCCACCAGCCAGCAGGGCTCCGGCGGGGCCATCACCAACGACGAGGGCGATGGGGCCAAGGACAACGACGAAAAATCCGAAGTCATCATCAAGTTCAGCGAAGCCCCAGATGCGGTCAAGGCCGCCGCACGCAAGCTCACCAGCGAGGCCAACATCACGCGGGTCATCCGCGAGAGCGATGAGGGCATTACCACATACGAGATCGAGTACACCGATGCCGGCACCAAATGGGCCGCGATCATCTCGGCGAGCGGCGACGTGATGGAAACCGAGCGGACCGTGGCCACCGGCTCGCTGCCCGCTGCCGCCGCGGCGGCCATTCGCAAGGAGATGCCGAGCGCCAACATTGGCACGGTGCAGGTCGTCACGAAAACGTACTACGAGGTTGAAATCACCGAGTCCGGCAAGAAACGCGAGATCAAGGTTGATGCCGCCGGAAACATAGATGACGGCGGCGATGAGAAGAGCGAGCAGGAAGGTACCAAATGAACCCTCCCACGTGAACCCTTCTAAATGAACCCTTGACCGATGCCGGACCGCATGCGCCCAGCTCCCCCACCTCCGCCCCGCCCAACCGCGGGCCGGAGGATTACATTTCCGACCGGTCCAATCGCCCAGCCGAACCATTCGTCGTGGCGGTTGTTTGAAAATGATCCCGCAGGTGGCCTGTCGGTTGGCAAGTGCCTATCCTTGGATTCGCAACCAGTAGACCTCGTGTAGTTGATCGTTGGCCGATGGAATATCGGACCACATCCTCGCCCTGGGAAATCTGCTGGCAGCGTGTCCCACCGATCGAGTCTGTTACGACTCGCTCGACCCACGCTGAAGCACCCAGTACGGCCTTGGTTGATCCAAACGTTTTGGACCTCTGATGCCCGAATTACGGCCCGCTAAGGGTCCGTGTGGTGTCTGTCCTCGCCTTATGGCGGGTGACGCTGTACCGAAGGTTTTTACCTTTGGTTGCGGCGGCTCCTCCTCCATTTCCAGGTGCGGCTCAGCCTACCTCCCGGCCTGTGCGATGTGCGGGCATATGGAGTTTTGTTTTGCAGAACGGTTCAAATTTTTCGAGTGATCCCTTCCCCGCGGCCCCCTTTTCCGGCGGAGCTCGCCTGACCGCTGAGCCCGAGCCAGTCAAGCGCGCCGCCCCCACTGCCCACGCTGCTGCCGAGTCGGCAGCGCCGGTCATCGTCACGAAGCCGGTTGACACCACCTCACTGGCCTTTGCCGCCGCGGCGACGCTCAGCGGTATCGACTTTGGCTCGCTGGGCTTGGTTCCCGCCCTGCTGAACACCTTGGCCAACGAGGGTTACAGCACACCGACGCCGATTCAGGCCAAGGCGATTCCCATCATTCTCGCTGGCCGCGACGTACTGGGCTGCGCCCAGACAGGCACCGGCAAGACGGCGGCTTTCGCCCTGCCCATCATTCAGCGGCTGATGGCCCATCCTGATGCGGCCATGAAGCCCACGGCTGATGACATCATGCCGGAACATGCCAGCGGGCGCTCACGCTCTAAGGCCAACGGCAACAACCGTTTGCCCCGCGTGCTGGTGCTTGCACCCACGCGTGAGTTGGCTCAGCAAATTGCCGACAGCTTCGGTACCTACGGCCGCGGCACCGGCCTGCGCCACACGGTTATCTACGGCGGCGTCAGCCAGTTTCACCAGGTCAAGGCTCTGCAGACGGGTGTTGACATTGTTGTGGCCACCCCAGGCCGCCTGATGGACCTCATGCAGCAGCGCCACGTTGACCTGCGCAACGTAACGACGTTCATTCTTGATGAAGCCGACCGCATGCTGGACATGGGCTTTATTCAGCCGATCCAGCAGATTGCTGGCATGCTGCCCGCCGGCCGCCAGACGCTGCTGTTCTCGGCCACGATGCCCAAAGAAGTGCAGCACCTGGCTGATTCGCTGCTGAACAAGCCGGAGAAGCTGGCGACCAGCCGCGTGTCATCGGCCGCGACCACGGTTGAGCAGCGCCTGTACCACGTTGACAAGGACACCAAGCAGGCTCTGCTGCGCTATCTGTGCGAGTCCGACGCCGTGTCCCGCGCCGTCGTGTTCACCAAGACCAAGCACGCCGCGGACCGGGTTGCCAAGCGCCTCGAGCGTGCGGGTATCTCGGTTGAGGCCATCCACGGTGACCGCAACCAGAACCAGCGCATCCGCGCTTTGGCCAAGCTCAAGAGCGGCGAGGTGAAGGTACTCGTTGCCACCGACGTTGCCGCCCGCGGCCTTGATGTTGACGCCGTCAGCCATGTGATCAACTACGAGCTCCCCCTCGATCCCGAGGCGTACGTGCACCGCATCGGCCGCACGGGCCGCGCGGGAATGACCGGTATTGCCATCTCCATGTGCGGCTCTGAGGAGCGCGGCCTGCTGCGTGCCATCGAGAAGCTCACGGGCAAGCAAATCCCCGTCGTCCGCGAACTGCCCAACCTCAGCGAGACCATCGCCGCGGAGAAGCAGGCCAACGCCGAGGCGAAGCGCCGCTTTGAAGAGCACGGTGGCGAGGACCCCAGTGGTCGGAGCGACCGTGGCGACCGGGGCGGACGTGGTGACCGCGGAGATCGCGGCAGCCGTGGCAACTTCGGCCGTGACAGCCGCGGCAGCAACCGCAATACCGATCGCTCGCAAGAGCGGAGCTTTGGCAATCGCGATCGCGCTGGTGCAAACCACGAGTTCGGCGCCAAGCCCGCATTTGTGGCTCCCACTACCGGCTTCGGTTCAGACTTTACGCCAACCCGCAAGCCCAGCGGCCCGGCCCATCCGTTCCGTAAGCCCGCTCAGCCCGGCACCTTCCGCCGTGAGGAGCAGGCAGGGTCACCCGCGTTTAACAACTCAGCCCCGGCGAGCAATGCCAATGCTGATCCGGCCTCCATGGAGCGTCGCGTGATGCGTGAAGGCTTTGATGTGGCAGCGCAGGATCGTCCGGCCCGTCCGGCTTTTAACAAGCCCTTCGGCGGACCCCGCGGTAGCCAGTCGCACTCCGGCGGCCAGCACTCCCACGGTAACAATGATCAGCACGGCCACCAGAACCCCAACAACATGCCGGTCCGCGGCAACGGGTATTACGGCGACCAGGGTGCACCGGCTGGCCAGCAAGGTCAGGGCGGTTTCGGGCAGCAGCGTCCGGCATCTGGCGCCAAACCAGCCTTCGGAAGCAAGCCTGCCTTCGGTCAGCGTCCGCCCTTTGGTGGCACGCCGCGGAGCGACGGTGCGCCGCAATTTAGCGGCGGCAAGTTTGGCAAGCCCAAGTTCACCGGTGGTGGCAGCAGTTTCAATAACGGCGGCAGCGGCGGCGGTGGCAACCGCTTTAACGGTCCCGGCAACAGCAGTGGCGGCGGACAGGGCGGCTTTGGCGGCCCGAACAAATTCAACGGCCCGAGCCGTGGCCGCAAGAGCTATTGAGCCGACAGTTCGTTTTAGATAGTCGTATTCACAACCGCCGCGGCACATGCCGCGGCGGTTGTCTTTTTGGTGAGCAAATCCAGTGAGTGATCAGCGAAAAACGCGGACCCACAACACTGTGCGGCGAGCACTCAGGTGGGAATGCCGAGGCGGAAGAAGGAAGCGCCACCGGCGACGTTGATCACGCCGGCACCGGGCTGCGCGGTGAGACTGGGAATGGTTACA
Source organism: Phycisphaerales bacterium (assembly GCA_038231815.1). Taxonomy (GTDB): domain Bacteria; phylum Planctomycetota; class Phycisphaerae; order Phycisphaerales; family UBA1924; genus CAILKP01. The sequence continues at coordinate 8,761 of JBBRKQ010000099.1, read as the reverse complement.
GCCACCGCTGGCGTGCCGTAGTTGAAGCGAGCGGCCGGGAACTCCCGGGCAGCGAATTGAAGGGTGTTACCACCGGATGCAACCGGGCCTGTGACGTTGATCGCTGAGATTCTGCCGCCGCCGTCGGGGGTGGCTAGCACAAGCTGCGAGGCGGTGGCAGCGGCTTGGAAGTCCAAAGCTGTGTTCGCACCGGTGCCGGAGGCGCGAACGGCCGATGCGCCGACGTTTAGAACATCCATCCCTGCGACGAATCGCCCGGTGAAGCCCGAGACTGCCGGTGTGCCACCCACGGCCCCGCGGAGCGCGACGTTGAGGGTTCGGATAGAGCCCGATCTGAAATTGGCGCCGGTCACACCCACGGTGTCACCGTACAGCACGATGTCGCGGGTGCCGCCGATGGCGATGGCGCTCCGGTCGGCCCGGAAGCCGGCGGCGAGCTCAAAGTTGGCGTTGTTGGTGGTGACGTTGATGGTGGCAACACCGAAGCTGTTGGCCCAGACAGCGCCGGAGATCACGGAGCTCGCGGTGAAGGTGTTGACCGCACCGGTAGCGGCCAGCGCCGGCCCCCACCCGGCACCGGGGCCGGGCGCTGCACTTTCATCTTTAAACGCACCGGTGTCGATGGCTCTGGCGGTGAACGTGCCGACGGAACCACCCACGAAGATGCTGCCTTTTAGAACCCCGTTGAAAGTGGCGGTGCCGAGCTGGGTGGGCCGGCTGATGCCGCCGGAAATAAACACCGTGGCATCGAAGTTGCCGGTTCCGGCGGTTGTTGCAGCGCCAAGGGTGAGGGTGGTGATGGCCCGGGCCAGCAGTTTGCTGGGCGCTGCATCGGGCAGGTCGATCCAGTTTCGGACCGTGACTGTGGAGAGCTGGGCCTCGGTCAGCAGGCTGGAGTTGGTCACGGTTCGCATCGTCACCGGAATGTTGGTGCGGGTTGCCAGGCCATCGCGATTGATGGAGATGGAGCTGTTGGTCATGTCGCGCACGGTGAGCGAAGTCACCGTTCGGCGGAGAATAATGTCGGCGCCGGTGACATCGGCAAAGGTTGTTGCCCCAGCGGTGCCGACAACAGTAATCGATGCGAAGGCGCCGGGAAAGTCCGGATCAACCGCGACGATGGTGCCCATGGACAACGCGCCGACGTTGCCGCCGACGTAGATCGAGGAAATCCCCACCGCGGTGATCAGCGGCGTGGCGGTGTTGCCGATGGCCAGCGATGCGGCGTTGCCGTCGATGTGAAGTTCCGCATCAGTCGCGACCGCTGTGGCGCGGGTTGGACCGGTGTTGCCAAGCACCCTGACAGTGCCGGTGATCGTTCCGACGGTCATCGCGCCGATGTTGCCGAAGATGAAGTTGCCGGCAAGATCGCCCGTGCCCGCGAGATTGCGGAGGGTAATAGCCGTTGATGCGTTCGTCGCGCTCAACTGCACGAAACCGGTGGTGGTATCACCATAACCCAGTTGCATACTTGCGGTGAGATTCATGGCGGCACCATTGATGGCGCCGATGAGCGTGCTGCCGCCCATCGCAGTGCGAATGGCAAAGGGGAGATCGATGAAGGCATCGCTGTCGGGAGCACCGTTTGGCAGCACCGCAAAGGTGATCCGCTGAGCCACGGGCGTAACGCCGTTTGCGACACCTCTGATCAGGAGCGTCGGTGTCCCGCCTTCATCGAGGATCTCACTGAATCCGCCGCCGGACTGAGTGATCGAGTACCTGGTGCCGTCCGCATCGATGAGTTTGAGCACAACATTGAACCGCGGACTGACCGTGCCCACGACCCACCTGACACCAATGTTTGTGTCGGCGGTCAGGGTGTTGTCCTGCGGGGCTTCATCGCTTAGCACACCGCCGCTGCTGTTCTGAGCCGCAAGAGAGAATGTCAATGAAAAGCTGCCGGGGGCAAGATCAAGCGGCACAATAAAACTCGCGGTGCCGGCGCGGGTCGCGTCGGGTGCGAGCGAATTGAGCGTTGTTGTAACGACAATATTCGTGGTTTCGCTGGTCCCGGCTCTGGTCAGGGTCAGCGTCAACTCGCCCCGACCGGTGAAGCTCGCCAGGCCGTTATTGTTTCGGATGGCGTACGGAACAGCGATGGATTCGCCCGGTACGTAAAAATTCAGTGGCGCATAACTGTCACCCAGCTCAATGCCAAGATCAACTGCCATGAGCTCGCGCGCTTCAAGACGTTCGAGCATGGCCCCTGCGAGATGCCGCGCGCTATTGACGGCGGCAGACCGCCGCCTCGGATGCACCGGCAACACCCCGGATACTTTGGCCAGATGTGCAAAGATGGAGGTGCAAGCGCCGGGGTAATCGTTCATCGGGTTTGATTCCTTACTTGGGCAGAGAACGCGATTTGATGGTATGCGCGGGGCAAAATCAGTTTTGGCCCTTGGCGATGGACGGTGCGTTTCAATCGCCCCGATGAGATCATAAAATCGAATGACCGTGTTTGATTCGCGGCGCGAGCCGCTGCGGTTGCCGGATTGTCAGAGGCTGGCGTTTGCAACGCCGCCACGGCCGGGGCCAATTAAAAACGTCCCCGGCCGTTTCAGCGGCCGGGGACGTGACTTGCGTACAAAGTTACTTCAAATCGCAGCACCGCTGCGCGACTGGGTCAGGTGAGGCGGCCAACGCGGAAGAATGTGTTGGCGGCGCTCGGCGTACCGGCGATGGTGATCGCGCCCGGTGTTGGCGGAGTATTGGATGCGGGCACAAGCACGCCGTTTAGAGCGGTGCGGAGCGTGCCGTAGTTAAAGCTGGCGGTGGGGAAATCAATCGCGGCGAACGCCAGTGAGTTGGCCGTGCCAACGGCCGGGGCCAGAACACCGGTCACGTTGATGGCGTTGATCCTGCCGTTCGATCCGTTGGTTCCGTTGACGAGTTTGCTGTTGGTGTTGGCCAATGCAAAGTCAAGGAAGCCGGTCGTGTCACTGCGATAGTCCGCCTCGGTTGCCTGCAGGACATCAAATCCTGCTGCGAAGCGTCCGGTGAAGCCAGCCACGGCCGGGGCAACCGGAGTCGTTGTGGCGTTGCGAAGAGTGAGGTTCAGCGTACCGATCAGGCCGGAACGGATGACCGCCGGTTGGTAACTGCCGCCACCGTAAATGATCTCATCGGTGCCGCGAACAGTAAAGATGGCTTCGCGATCGGCCTTGAAGCCCGCGACAACCTCGAAGTTGCGATTGTTGCTGATCACGGTCAGATTGACCGTTCGGATTGATGTGGCCCAGACTGCGCCGGAGCGAACATCCGTTGAGTTGAAGCTCAGGACGGTGCCGGAGGCCATGACCGCCGGTGACCATTCCGGGCTGCCGCCGGTCGAGAGCGGCCGGTATGCACCAGAGTCGACGACTCTGGCCGTGATCGCACCAGTTGAGCCTGCGACAATAAACGAACCGGTCAGAATACCGTTGACGTTGACGGTGCCAAGCTGGACGGCCCGGGAAACACGATCACCGATGTACGCCTTAGCGTCAAAGTTGCCGTTACCGGCAACCGTGCTGCCAGCGGTACCGATGGTCATCGTCGTGATGCTGTTGGCGATCAGCAGGTTCTCCGTCACGCTGAATCCTTCGGCCGTGGCCGTCCACGAAGCAGCCGTGAATGTTGAGAATGACAACTGCGCATCGATCACCGAAGCGCTGATGTTGCGGGCCGTAAACGGCTTGGCGACATTGTCGAGTACGCTGCCGTAGTTGAGTTGGATGCGCGACAGGTTAATGTCACGCGCGGTAAACGATGGCAGGCTCTTGCCGATTAGGATGCCCGCGGTCCGGACATCAGCCACGGTAAACGCGCCAACTGAACCCTCGAACGTCAGCGTACTTTCGCTATCGTTCGAATCTGCGACGCTGCCATCAATCGTGCCGATGCTCACCGCACCGACATTGCCGCTGATCAGGATATTACCACGTGTGATGGCGACGGTGCCCGGGACGGCGGCTGTGCCGATCGTCAGCGACGTCATGTTGCCACCGACATTCAACTCGCCATCGACGCTGATGCTGGTCAGACGGAACACGCCCGTTGTGCCGCTCACGTACAGCGGCGCACCCAAATTGCCAGCTGTAAAGGCACCGACATTACCGAAGATGCGGGCATCGTCACTATCATTTAGTGTTGCGGCGATATTGCGGACCGTAATCGCGGTCGTGGCGGCGGTCGCCGCGATATTCACACCACCACCGATGGTTTCACCAAACGCAAAGCCGCGGTTGAAGTTCACGGCCGGAGCAGTGAAAACGCTAATCAGTGTCTCGGGCAGCGCGGCCGACTGCGAAGCAGTACCAACGAGATATGTAAAATCGATCGTGTCGTTGCTGCCCGCATCCGTATCCGGGACGTAGGCGAATGTGACAGTCTGCGCCACCGGGCCGGTGATGTTTCGAACACCGGTCAGCTCAAGTTTGTTGAACACGAGGCCTTCGGCAGCGGAGATAAACTCGCCGAAGCCGCCACCGGTCATTTTCATGGTGTACTCAGTACCATCGGCATCAACACCGAGCATCGTGACGTTGGTGCGACCGTCAAGGGTCTCGTTATCGGGGATGTTTCCAAACGCCCAGCGAACGATCGCATCGGTGGTGCGAAGATCAAGCTGGTTGTCCAGCGTGTCATTATCCGCAAGCGCTGCGCCCGCGGCTGTCCGCAGCGTCAGGCTCAGACTGGGTGTGTAGTTGCCAGCGGTAAAGCCGGCAGGGATGGTGTAGCTTATCGTGCCAGCTAGCGTGCCATCAGCTGCGAGGCTGGTCACGTTTTGAGTGATCGTGCTGGTTGCCGAGGTGCCCAGAAGTGAGAACCCAACCACCGCCCTGCCAGTGAACGATGAAATGTCATTGTTGCGGAGCACGAACGGTACCGTGATCGTTTCGCCCGGAGCGTAAAACGACAGCGGCGCGTACGTGGAGCTCAGCTCGATGCCAAGGTCCGCTGCCATCATCTGGCGGGGTTCGAGCGTCTCGCTCCAGTTCATGTTTGAGGTTGCGCCACCCGCCGCGGCGGTAAGACGCCGTGAACGCGCTGCGGCCAAGCGAGATGGGCGGTTGAACATCGAAGGTGCGGTACGATCATGCAGATTCATAGAAACGTTTCCTTTTTTCCGGTGGTGGGCAGACTGCGATCCGGATGATTTCATAAAGGCACTTTTGCCACATGAGAGTAGACAGGCTTTGCTGCCCGCTGGGTGTCAACGCCTTGTTTGAAAAACACTCAAGTCTCTTAGTAGCCTCTATATTCAATCCGTTCTAAAACAACAATTGGTTCCAGCGTCGGTCCGGTTGGAGCGCTTTCTTGAGAGATTGTTCCATGGACGCGTAAGCCGAGCTGAAATGGGGTGATGCGGCTAGAGCATAAAATTTGCATATACTTTGCAAGCTGGTCTCCGCTCACGCCCCCACCACACGCCGCTATCGCAGCGGCAGCGGATCTCTCGCCTCACCTTTGGCCCAAGCCTGTAGCCGGGGCCACAGCACCCGGCGGAGCACAATCTTGATGCACGCCGCCACCGGAATTGCCAGAAGCAACCCGTAGAAGCCCGCCAGGATTCCACCGGCCAGCGACGCGAACAATATCGTGGGAGTGTCCATGTCAGTCGTCTTGCCCTGAATGAGCGGCGTCAGGAAGTAGTCATCCATTGCCTGCTGCAGCGAGTGGGCAACGATCGGAGCAAAGACCACCCAATACCACGTCGCCGTCAGCCCGCTTGATGATGGATCGAGAAACAGCAGGACCATCACAACAAACATGCCAAGGGTTGCGGCATACGGGGCCAGCGACAGCACCCCCACCAATGGGCCCAAAATGAGCGGTGCTGGAACACCAATGATCGAATAAGCGATTGTGAAATACACCATCGTGATGGCACAGATGGTCAGCCGCCCTCGGATAAACCCGGCAATCACCGCATCCATCGCCCCCAGCAACTCAAAGGCCGGCTCTTTTTGCCGCTCGGGGATCAAGGACTTCCAAAACGCCAAAACCTTGCCGTAGCTTGAACAGCAGAAAAAGAAAAAGAACCCGGTCAGGAACGCGCTGAAAACCAGATAGCCTATCGAGCCAAGCAGGCCCACCGCCGCGGCGACGACACCCGATCCGGTTGTTAGCGCTTGCTTGCTGAGCGAACTGGCATTGCTCTTGGCCCACTGGGTGACCCACTCCAAAGCGGAATAGACCTGTGCGGCGACAACATCGGGCGTTTCTTCAATCGGGCGGGCATCACCCTTGCCATCGCTGGCGGCCTTGGCGCGTTCGGCCTCCTGCTTGACATGGGTGATGCCGTCGCGCAGCTTTTCCCATCGAGGGCCCAGAGCCTTCACCCGATTCGATTTCGCCTCATCTTCGGGGCTTTCCGCAGAATCAATGACGATCTGAGCGTCATTGGCAATAGTCCGGGCCACGCTGGCACCCTGCAAAACGCCATAGCCAACGCCGAGCGTGAGGGGCACCGCGATGACCACAACGGTTAAAATAATGATCGTCGCCGCCGCCAAGGGACGAGTCAGCGGGCCGCGGCCGTGTCGCGTGAGCATCCGCACGATGGGTTCAACCAGATACGCTAAGGTGAGGGCCAGGAGAATGGGCACCGTGACGATGCTGAGCAGATAGCCGAGATAAATGATGCCAAAGATGGCCGCAAACATGAGGATGTCACGAACCGGCTGAATCTGCCAGATGTGCAGTGAACGCCAACCTCCGGCGTCAGCATCGGGAAGAGCATTGGATTTCGGTGCGTTCGGGGTTTCCGGCATGGGCGGAGGGTACGGAGGGAGGACGTCGCGAGTGCAAACTTGCTCCGGGGTGGGGCAAGGTGGACAAGAGAGGCAAAAACCACAGTGCAACCGGCAAGCCAGCCCATTTCCAGCCCGGTAGGTGAAGTGGTACCCAGATCGCTGAACAGATTCGGGAGGGATCACGGCCAGAACCACTCAAAGTCTTGCTGATCGGAGAGGTTTGCAAGGTCACGGCGGCAGCGCGTTCTGGGGAGATCACCAGTTCTGCCTCCCTCAGCAAAAATAGTTACGCATTCTTGCCGCTTGCCGCTCGCAAGGTCGCTGTGATTAGTAGTACCCTCCCACGCTTCAAACGAGATGGCAAGCGCGGTGCCGCGCGGATTGAAAAAGCCGTCTCTCAACGTGTCCGGGGCTGCTGGCGGCGGACACTTTGAATCCATGTCCTGCAGTCAGCATCTAGGGACCCACTCGTGACGAATTTTCCAAGCATTTTCACCCGCACTACAACGCCGCGCGGGCTTCGGCCCAGAACACAACTCGCCAAATCCCTGACCGATGCAGCAGGCTCTTTGGTTGAAGTGCTGGAACCCCGGCAAATGATGGCCGCGGATTTGGGAATTGCCATCGGCGATGCGTTCGCACCGCTGGCGTTTTACGTGCCGGGCGAATCCGTGACGGTGCCGTTTGCGGTCCGAAATAACGGGATCGATGCTTTCACGGGCAAGGCCTCGGTCAGGGTGAAACTCACGACGAATAATTCCAACATTGATCCGCCGCTGGAAGTATCCAGCTTGCCAGCGGTCGTGACCATGACGAACGTGGCAGCTGATGGAACCGTTACGGGCAACGTCACGTTCGTCTTTACCAGCGATTTGGATGGGTACTCCTTTGACGTTTCACTCGAAGTCACGCCGCAAACATCAGCAGGCGTGAACATCGAGGATGAATGGCTCGATGACAATACCGTCCAGTCCGACCAGGGCCTGGAACTGGAATATGTCGCTGGCAACTATGGAGGCCGAACGGGGCTGGTGATGCGCCTTGAGGACGCTGATGGCACGGACTTCACCGTGGCCATGACCGGAGGCGGTTACGCCCAGTTTGATGACGGGGTTGACAGCGGCAATCCCGCCGGCTTGTACCTGTGGGGTGTCAACGGGATGTTAAACAGCGCTCAGCCTGCTCAGACACTGAGCGTGACCTATATCGCGGATACCGATACTGAGAGTGACGACACGATTAACTTTGATGACGCGGGGCTGGGCGTGTTTGATGGAATCGACACCATCTACAGCAATCTGCGGCTCGCAGCGATAGTCGCACCAAACCTGACGCTCTCGACCATGACGCTTGCATCTATCCAGTCAGGAGTGGTGGCTACTCCGACAGCCATCACCCTCCGCGATATCAAACCGTCGTTTGATTTTGGCGAGGTAAGCATCGGCCGGCCGGTCGGCGCATTCACCGTCCGCGATATCACCGGCATCGTCAACATCAACAACTCCGCTGGTGCGATCCGGGTCAACAACATCACCGAAGGCTCGCTGACGGTTGATGGCCTGATCACATCGTTGACAGCGCAGGACCTGACATTTGCTAGCGTTTCTGTCAACTTCGAAGGCACGGCCAACCGCACGGCCGTCCCCATCACTCTGCGAGATGTCAGCGACTCCTCGGTTGTCCTGAACCTGCAGCTTTCAACCGTTACGGTTCGCAAGTGGCTCACGGCCGAGGGCTTCCCCGCCAGCGGCAACTACCTCGCGGCGCGAGCCATCGGCACCTTAACGGTCGGGCCCGCGCCCACCACCGCCGACCCAACCAGCGGCAATTTCTTTGGTGATGTGTTCGTCATCGGCGGCATCAACCGCCCGACGCAACTGGGAACCGTGAACATCGCCGGCGTGCTCGCCGGTTCACTGTTTGTAAACGGCTCGGTTGGTGCGGTCACCGCCCGAACCGTCAACAGCGGATCATTTGCGGACCCGACTGCGAGCAGTTGGACGCCGACCATGGCGGTCAACGGT
>JBBRKQ010000098.1:0-14286 GCA_038231815.1 Phycisphaerales bacterium | reverse complement strand
CGAGTTGTTCGCCGAGTTTTTTTCCGAGTTGTTCGCCGAATCTGATGAAGGTTTTTCGGTTTGTCCTTGCTGCTCATTCTTCGGACCACGCTGCTCGCTCGGTGGGCTTTGCCTTTGGCCAGCAGGCGCTGCATCGCTCGGCTTGGTTGAATCGGGCTTGACCTGATTAGGCGCGACCTGATCAGGCGTGGCCGGTTTGGACTTGGCCTCATCTGGACCGGTTCCGTTCGGCCCGGCCCCATTCGGCTTGGCCGCATCTGGCTTAGCCGGTTCTGATTTGTCTCGCTCGGGCTTCGTCGCGTCTGGCTTTGCCGGCTCCGGCTTTGCTCCATCCTCAGCAGCCTTCTGGCGCTGGGCTTGTTTGGCCTTGAGTTCATCCGACAGTTCTTTTAGCCGCTCTGCAAGAGTCTTGGTTTTTTGCTTGGCTTGTTCCGCCGCGGCACGCTGCTGCTGCTTGGCTTGCTCGTTTCGGATCGCCTCATCGGCAGCCCGGGCGGCGTCCTCAGGCGTGCGGCCCTGCGCGACAAGTTCCTGTTCGAGCTTGCGAGCATCGCCGCGGGCGGCGGCTTTGGCCATGTCATCTTGGGTCGTGTTGGGCGTCGCTGCAGTGGCCGAGGGTGGGGGGGACTGCGCGTCTGGGGTCGATTGCGGGTTTGGGGGGGATTGCCCGTTTGAGGGCGATTGCTCGGGTGTGGCCTTCAGCTGCTCGGCCAAGTCTTGGAGCTTGCCAGCCGCCTGCTGGCGCTGCTCCGGAGTCATCGTGTTCCAAGTTTGCTCAAGCTTGTCAAGTTCTGCCGTAGCGCCCGCGTAGTCGCCCCGGCGCATCGCTTCGACAAACGCCGGTTCGGGTGCTGCGGAGCCTGGAGTGTTTGATTGCTTGGCTCCCTCAGCTTCGGCCGTTTTGGTCTCGGCGAGCTTTTCGCGCAGCAAAGATTCTGCCTGCGCGGTTGTCTTGGCCTGTTCATCAACAGCTTTGGCGAGTTCATCCAAAACCTTGGCGGCCCGCTGCGTCACGGGGAGTGCTTTGGCGTCACCGGTTGATGGATCACTGGAGCCAGCCTTACCGGCGAGCTTTGGATCAGCGTTCGAGCCGCCTGATGGCTTGCTGCCCGCGCCAGTCGCGAGTTCTTTTTGCAGTTCATCGAGCGCTGCAAGCTGGCGCTGCACGGCGCTGGGCGGAGCATCGGTTGGTTGATCCACCCCGGGGCCCGCCGGGGATTGGGGCGGCTGCTCGCTTGAGCGATTGGCCACCGCCGCCGCGAGTGCACGGGCAGCATCAATCTGCTGGTTGGGTGTAGCCAGTGGTCGCGGGGTTGGCCCGTCGCCGGCGAACCATGATCGTGGCATCAGCACGGCGGTTAGCACGCTCGCCAGCACGCACCCACCTGCCAGTGTGAGTTGCCGGTTTGTCGTAGGGTCGGGGCGAAGTGATATGGCCCGCCGCACATCAACAGTTGCGGCGAGGCGTTGTGCTTCGGCAACGGTGGCCTGTTCAAATCCGCTGGCGCTTCCGGCGGTGGTCGGCTGGTTGCTGAAGGTCCAGCCGGAGGCAATCGCATCGCTAGCGGTGGCCGGGCCGCCGGAAGCGGAGGGGCGCATCAGTGATGCATCGATTGCTCTGGCGGCGGCGAGTTCGGGGGTGGCTCGGAGCAAGCGGGCCAGCCCGAAGGAGGCCGCCGAAAGCACCGTCAACGCAAGCGGGATGGCCACCCGTGAAAACACTGGCGAGATCGAGCCATCCGCAAGCTCAGCGGAGGTGATCGTGGGGAGGTCAATTGCCAAAGCCGCGCTGGTGATGGCCCATGCCAGCCCGGCGAGCGCTCCAAGGACGGCACCCCTGCCGCAGGCTGCAATGGCCGAGCGATCGCGCATGCGGCGAGCCGCCTGATGCACCACAATTGCAAGATTGGTGGAACTGCCGCTCACAGTGGAATGCTACGGAGGGCCGGGCGAGAAGTTCACAGTTGAGCCGATCTCCGCGACAGCATTCCCGGCGACCCGAGATCTCGCTGCTTTACGCTACCCGAACCGAATCCGGTCGCTTGTTCGAAGCCAAAGACCGATTACTTGTTGGCGTCTTTTTCCCGGTCTTTTCCGCGGACCGGGGCGGTTGTGAGGTTCATGGAAATCGTCTGTGTCGCGACCTGCGAAGTGGGGGTGGTCAGCCAACCCCACATGCAAGGCGCGCCAGCGTTGTCAACTGTAGTTGGCGGGTGAAAGTGAAACGAAAGCGGAATGACCTGCTGAAAATCAACGATGCCACCAAAGAACTCCCACGACCGCTCCAACGATGGTGCGCGGGAGCTGGCGGTTCGTTGCCGGATGATGTCAACGGGCACCCAGACTTCAACGTTGGTGATGGGATCAACAATCGCAAACTCCACCCAACTTCGATATTTCTCACGGTTGGTGGCATTGGTGCCGCGATCTCTGCCGATGATCACCCGGGCGGGAATACCGACACGCCGGTAAATTGCCGTGAGCGCACAGTGAATGTCGTACTCGCTGCCCTTGCGGGTTTGCAGCGTGGCCAAGGTGCCTTGAAGGTCAAAGCCAGAAAAGCTGGTGTTGCGATTGAACGCTTTGCCCTCGCCCGACGGTTGGAGCAGTTCCATCGTCTGACCGGCAAGATACTTCGCTAGGTGAACAGGGCCAAGCTTCTTAGGATCTTCGGCGCCGGTCCACTTCTTGATGAGCTCATCGATGACAATTTGAGTCTCGGCGCGCTGCTCCTCCGGCTTGCCGGGGAGGTTGTGCATGTAATCCACGCCCAGTTGGGTTTGCATTACGCTGTTTACAGCTTCTGAATATCCGCTCGCCGGCCAGGGCACGGCCATGGCAAGCTGCTCATCAAACACCAGCTTGCTGCTCGTCACCGGAAGCTTGAGCCGAAGCAGCATCGTCTTGGCCTCTATGTCCGTGGCCGTCCATTTGTAATACTGCTGCCCGCCCGCGTAACCGCTGATAATCGTCGGTGGTGCTGGAAGCACCACTCCGTCGAACAGGAGTTCGGCGCTGAAATCTACAGAATCCTTGCGGGCAAGCGAACCGCTGCTGGTTGAAGTGACCGGGGGAATCGGGAATATCACAGCCGCGGTCTCAAAGCGGATCTGCTCGCTGACGATGGTGCGATCCGGATAGATGCGGCCATAGCCATCAACCCGCAGCGTGACGTCCAGGAGCAGGTCCTTGGTCTCGACTTGCTTCAGCACCCGGCCGATAATGGTCTCGGTGATCACCACCTTGGCTTTGGGATTGAGCTTCGGCATGTCGCCGCGGTTCGGGATCGCGGCGGGCTTGTTTTTTTGCTTGTTGACTTCCTTGAGCACCTCGGGCGGTGGCGTCGGGACCTGAGCCATGACCAGGGTGGGCAGGCTCAGCATGCTCCCCAGCATGGCAAGCACCGCAAGTCGCTGCGCTTTGGTTGCCCGGCAGTGGGCGCTGGCGTTGGTCTGGGTTGCCGGTCGTGTGTGCGTCATGCCTGTTTCTCCTGTGAACGCCTCACGCCTCAAAACGCCGGGGGTTCATTACTGATCAATTCGCTGTCTCGGTGCCTGCGGATGCTAACACCGGTATCGGTTTAGTGGCGACGACAACCTCCGGCATGACCACATTTGCTGCCGCCCGCCCCGTTATTTCCTGAGTTGACGGCAAATCCCTAAGACTTCCCAGCCCAAAGGCTTCCAGGAACCCTTTGCTAGTCGCGTACAGAATTGGCCGGCCCAGCTCTTCAGCTCGCCCGGCGATGGTCACCAGCCGGCGCTCCAGCAGGCTGCGGAGCACTTCGCCACAGGAAACGCCGCGGATGGCTTCCAGCGTGCTTTTGGTGACGGGCTGTTTGTACGCGATGATTGCCAGTGTCTCTACGGCGGCTTTGCTGAGCTTTTGCTGTGCCGCCAAACCGTGCAGGGTGGCCACGGCCTTGGCGTGAACCGCCAGCGTCACCACGCGATAGCCCCCGGCAACCAGCTCAATTCGAAATGCGCGGCTGGTTTTTTCATACGTCGCGTTGAGCAGCGAAACAGCCCGTCCAATCAACTCCTCAGGATCTTGCCCGCTCGGCTTTGCCTTGCGCTTACGGGGTTTCTTGGGCTTTGCCGCGGGTTGCGGCTGCTCTGCGCCGGTTGCTTCAGCTGCGGCGCCAGCCGGAATCGCAAGTTCAGAGACATGGGCAACTTCCGCTTCGCTGAGCTGTTCGGCTGCCAGAGCTTCCTCACTGGCTACCAGCCCGAGAGCTACTGCCAGCCGCCCAACGGCCACGGCCCGCCCACTGGTCATCAGCATCGCTTCCAAGTCGCCCGTGAGACTCTCAGCCCTGATTTTGCCGACCGGCTCCGGTGCGATCTCCGCGATGGCTTGGTCAAAGCCGGTTTCATCCGGTGCGGCCAACGCGTCGCCGCTCTGGGTCTCTAGTAACGAATCAACCGCCATGAGAGCGGATGCTTCGGTTGGCACATCAGTGGTTGCGTCGCTTGCTGTTGTCTCGCTCATGATCAGTTTCCGTGTCGGCACAGGACGGTTCGTGTCCCGGGGCAATCATTGCACATGCGGTCCACAGCCGCCCGTAAAACAGGCTTCACAACCGACAGTCATGCCAACTGTCGGCTGTGGTAGGGAATTCCTAAATTTGCCTTTGAAACAATCGTTGGTCCCGTCTCCAGAGACCGTTCAGCGTTCTTGGCGGAGGAGGCAGGGTTGCTAAACAAGGCAACTTGGGGTAACTGGGGGACGCAATAGCTCATTTTAGGATTCGTGGAAGAAAGTCCCGAGGAAGACATCCCCATTTGCCACACGAATCGCCCACATTCCTGTCCACACCAGCGTCGGGCGTTCGCTTTGAGTAGGGTGAACTGCGTTTGAGAAACGGGTCGTCAAGCCCGCGGCCCTAGGGCGATCAACCCGGAACCCCCCGCTTTGGGCCACTAGGGGTTGTCACCCTATAGCCAATGGGGCTGGTAGCGGCGATTTATATAGAGGTCGAATGTCGATGTCATGGATGGCAGCACCGGTTCACTTCCTTCACCGGTAACGGCAAGCGATTCTCATCTCTCTGTGCCCGCGGACGTGGAAACACGTCCGCGAGCATTCAACGGAGTTTCCCTCGCATCGCGGCACGGATGGCCGCACCTGGCACGCAAACTGGTTGCCCCCGGCGATGACGAGCACCCCGGTCCCCCCTTCGTTCGGTGCATTCGCACCACGGTGGCCGGCACCCATCTTCCGTCTCCCGGCCCACGCAAGGCGTGCACGCCGGGGCTGATGGGGTACCTCGCACGGCAGCGGGTTACGACACGGGTTCTTGTACGGTCTTGTCTGCCACGGACGCGGCGACGGGCCGGGTTACAACGGCGGTTGACTTTGGGTGGCCAGTGCTCCTCTGACCTGTATGTCAGTGCTCTGCCACTCGGTGCGATCGCCGTGAAGGACAACACGATGTCTCGTGCCCGCCGCGCCCACCCGCACAACTCCCGCAAGCAACGCTGCTTTCAAGGCATCAATGCGCCACAGAATCCAATCCTGGCATGGATCGCCAGCGACTTGCCGCGCGGGCCCCAGATGTACCTTCGCGAGCTCCAGCGCCAGAGTGCGCTGCTGAGAACCACGCTGTACGACGCAGGAACTGGCAAATCGGGTGATGAACTGCTGGCGGCGGTGTTGCTGCGTGCCTTTGCCGCAAGTCACGGGCTGACGACCAGTGAGGCGTTGTGCCTGATGCCCCACGCCGCCCAAACGGCAGGGGAGGCTGTGTATCAACTCCGACTGTGGAGCAGCGCAATACCTGCGCGTTAAGCGAACTAGAGGAAATTTGCCTTCTCGGCAAAAAGAAGTAAAGCCTTTTGACCATGTTCCGCCGATCTAGTAAAAACAGAAGTCTGTGGCTTCCTCTAGGTGCAACAAAGCTTCTACCCCTGCATCCTCCCTACTGAACGCCGTTGAGTGACGTTTTCTGAAGTGCTTCTTATTTTCTGTGATTTGCAGAAAAACAGCCAAAGTTCAGCTGGTGTTCCGCAAGCATCTCACAAAGTACACGTAAACCCTTAATTATTCGATGGTTGTCTGTACAAGCTTGGTGCGGTTCTTGCCTTCGCATAACCTTTAAGTCTTTCCAGAGTTCCTGGATCCCCCAGCTTCACCTGTGAACATACTGTCGGAAGGTCGGGAGGGGTTGTCGGTCCTGCTCTCCCTTCTCTGTTGGCCACGTGCTGCCAGGATTCACTCATGTTCGCCGAATCATCTCGTCATCGGCCGATAAATATTCACGAGCAGGTGCTCTCTTCGTGGATACCGCAAGTTTCCGGGGGTGGGCACGGTGCTGGCGCGCTGAGTGGCGGTCACTTGAATCACGGCGGCTCCCGTCAGGCAACACAGGCTCCGGGCCTGTGGGATTCCACAGGTTCCGGTTCACGAATTGACCATCAGTTTGATCGCACATCAGAACGTTCATTCGTATCCGCCAATGGTGCCAGCGCAAACGGTGGCGAGGTTGAACGACTCAAGGGGATGCAGCGTCAAAGCTGGCGGCTACAGGCGATTGCCGATCTGGCTCCCTCGCTGGCCCACGAATTCAACAACCTGATGATGATCATCTCTGCCCGGACGCTGCTGGTGCACGCATCGGCGCCGTCTTCAGAAAAAGTTGGCATTCATCTTCAGGCGATTGATCAGTCCGCAGAGCGCGCACGAGAGATGGCCCGGTGCCTTCTTTCACTGGTGCGCCCCGAAACAGCGGAGTGGAACTCTGTTGATCTGCACGCCCTGATCAGCGAATCTGCCACGATGCTGCGGCGGCTGTTGCCGCCGGAAGTACGAGTGCGAGTTGATCTGCCCCGTCACCCGGTAACCCTTCACGGCTGCGGCGACATGCTCGCGCAGGCCATCCTGCACGCCGCAGCGCGTGCGTGGAAACAGGTTCGTGATGGGGGTGAATTGCTGATCTCGCTGGCGCCGCCGGACTCGGGCCAGCTTTCAATGACCGGCGGCTGGCTGCGTCTGTCACTGAGTCACGAGGCCGAATCATCGATGCGTCGGGTGTTTGTGCCGGAGGCCGAGAGCGTGCACTTCACGGCGATGCAGTCGCTGATCGGCGAGCATGGCGGTGTAGTATCGGAGCACGCGCTGCCCGGAGGCCGCCGGCTTGATTTCCTGCTACCTGTGCGAAGCGAATCATGCCGAGACGACGGCTGTTGCGGTGATTTTGGTCTCGGTGAAATGGGTCAGGCGGAGATGCAGCTTGATTGCGATGAGCACGCAACAGCGAGGCACACGCTTGATCGCTGGCTCCTGCTTGTTTCCAGCGACACCAGAGTGCAGCAGCGCGTGGCCGAAGCATTGGTGGCCACTGGCTGGTCGCTGGTGACGGTTCCGTCATTGAGCAGCCCACAGGCCCGGCCAGACTTTGGCTCAATGGCCGAGCAGCGGCCCAGCGGTGTGATAATTGATTTGGCAACCGCACGGCCCGACCAGCTTCCGCCACAACTGGCGCACGCTTGCCGGGACCTGCCTTGTCTCATGGTCGGCGCTGACCGCGGCCAATCCGCAGGCAGCATCTTGCCCGGCACGCTGGGCGCGTATGCCGCAGGGCAGGATGATCGGCGTAGCACGCAAAATGCCCGCCGCGGCGGAGAGCAGCTGCCCACTACACGTGCTGCATCAGCCGGACGGGTGAAGCAGGGGGTTGCCGGCGGAGGGCAAAGTACAGACGGAGGGCAGGGCATCGGCCAACCGGTGCGAGCAGGCAGCCACGGTGCAGCGGCGGCACCCCAACATGGCGGCTGCTTTGACCATCCGCTGGATCGCCAGGTTGTGCAGCGCTGGGTAGACCAGCTCACGCGTGTGAACCCGGCATCGGCTTCGACTGAATCACCCACACTTAATCCTGGCACCTTCCTTGGAGGTTTTCGTTGAAACAGATCAGAGTTGTACTTGTTGATGACCATGCCCTGCTCCGCGATTCGATCACCCTCCTGCTGCAGACCGACCCGGCGATTGCCGTTGTTGCAACCGCGGGCAACGGCAACGACGCCGTTGATGTGCTGATGCGAGAGAAGCCCGATGTGGCCCTGCTGGATATTGAAATGCCCGGGCGAACCTGCTTTGAGGTAATCTCGCTGACCCGCGAGATGCTGCCCAACACCAGGTTTGTGATTCTCTCGGCAACCTGGGGTGATCAGTTCATCCAGATGGCTCGCAGCGTTGAGGTTTCGGGCTACGTGCTCAAAACCGAAGGCGCTGATCGCATCAAGAGCGTGGTGCACCTGGTGGCCGCCGGCAAACGGTACTTCTCGCAGGAGATCAGCGACCGGATGATTAGCGTTGAGACCAGCCGCAACATCTTTAACACCGTCGCAACACCGCTGGACACACTGTCAAACCGCGAGAAAGAAGTGCTCATTCACTTGGCCAAAGGGCTCTCGATCAAAGAAGTCGCCGGAGTCTTGACCCTGTCGCGCAAAACGGTTGACAACCACACCCAGAACCTGATGAACAAGCTCAGCATCCACAACCGGGCCGACCTGGTGCGCTACGCCATTCGTGAGCGGCTTGTCCACGTCTGATCAGTTTCGCCAGCGTGCTCTCTTTCCCGACTCAGACCACAGCCCTTGGCCCCGAGGCCTTGGGTTGTGTGCGTTTTGGCGGGGCCCCGGTCCGGCCTCCTGACAGCCCCGACCAGTACGGCTACGGGCTGCCCACCGTCCGCCATGCCGCTAAACTAGGCTGATCGTGCGGCCAGCGCGCGAGCCACCCGGTCCGGCGTGCATATTCGCACCGAACCAAGAACCCCGCTGCCTTTGACAACGACCAACGACAGGAACGACCAACAATGGCCTGGATTACCAAGCCCTCCGGCTCAATGAAGATTGCCCACCGCGACTCGCCGTATCTGACGGCCGAGATACGCGAGCTGTTTACGCGGGAAATCCTGCCCCGGTATGAGCAGAAGCAAGGTGCCCTGCTGCCACTATTGCGAGCGGTACAGGACCAGTGGGGCTGGCTGCCATGGCAGTCACTTACCGAGATTGCCGCATTTCTGGCCATAAAGCCAGCCGATGTGTGGGACACCGCATCGTTTTACGAGGAGTTCTGGCTGGAGCAGCCAGGTGCGCAGGGCGCGCTGACCAAGGGCAAGCATGTCATCGCCATCTGCCGCTCCGTCGCGTGCGAGGTGTGCGACCACGCCAAAATCACCGATGTGTGCCGCGACAAGCTGGGTATTGATGTTGGCGAGACAACCGATGATGGCGAGTTCACGCTGATGGAACTGGAATGTCTGGGCAGCTGCGACACCGCCCCGGTGGCGCTCATTGGGCACACCCTGCACGAGAAGTTGACGCCGGCGTCGATGGGGCAGCTGATTAGTGATGTCAAGGCGGGCAAGGTTGATGCCGGGCATCACTGATTTACAGCCGCCGCGGAGCGCCGTATCGCATGGCTCACACCATAGTCGGTGTACGCGCCCATTTTCAATCTGTCGTTGGCCGCGAGCATGTCCAACCTGCCGCTGCTGACAACCATCGCCGCGGCTTTCGCCGCCGCGTGGGTGCTGCGGCTGCTGTCTCAGTGGCTGAAGCTGTCGCCCATCGTCGGGTATTTGCTGGCGGGCATGGTCATCGGCCCGTAAACGCCGGGCTTCGCCGGAGATGTCCCGCTCGCGCAGCAACTCGCTGAAATCGGGATTATCTTGCTGATGTTCGGCGTTGGGCTGCACTTTCACCTTAAAGATCTGCTGTCGGTCAAAGACTTTGCCATTCCCGGGGCGTTAGGTCAGAGCCTGCTGGCAACCACCGCCGCCGTGGGGGTGTTCATGCTCATGGGCTGGTCGTTTCAAAGCGGCGTGGTCCTGGGAATGGCGATGGCCGTCGCCAGCACCGTGGTTCTGCTGCGGGTGCTCATGGACAAGTCCATGCTGCACACCAGTCACGGCCACGTCGCCGTCGGGTGGCTCATCGTTTAGGACATCCTCACCGTGCTCCTACTGGTGCTGATCCCGCTCCTCGCCGTCGATACAGCACCGCCTCATGCCCGAGGCCGGGATGCAGGTGCTGGTGGCCACCGCCATGATCTCGATCACCGTCAACCCGCTGCTGTTCTCATCGCTCGACCGCATCGAGGCAGCACTCCGGCGATGGCCGACGGTGTGGAATGTGCTCAACCACCGACACGCCCGCCGCACCGCGGCTTTGAACCGGCGTGGTGTCACCGCCGCCGCGGCCGACAGCGGCCCGCTGGCGATCATCGCTGGGTACGGGCCCGTCGGCCGGGTGGTCGATGCGATGCTCCGCGACGCGAAAATGGACACGGTCGTGATCGACATGAACATCGACACAGTCCGCCAGTTGTCCAAGGGTGGCCGGGCGGCCCTGTACGGCGATGCGATGCGGGCCGCCGGGGCAAGCGTGGTCATCTTCGATGAAGGCGAGACCGGCGTTGCCCTGGCCCGCCACGTGTTAGAACGGCGTGCGCTCGCTCCGGCCATGATGAACGAGGTCCTCTCGGCCATCCGTCGAACCTGGAAGATGGACGGCACGCCCCAAAACAAGAGCGGCACGCGTTAGCGGGCGGGTGCTTGGGCGGATGCTGCGTTTGTTTTTTGTTGGGACGCCGCGGGTTGGGTGGATTTGCTGTTGAGTCGCT
The DNA here is from genome assembly GCA_038231815.1 of Phycisphaerales bacterium. Taxonomy (GTDB): domain Bacteria; phylum Planctomycetota; class Phycisphaerae; order Phycisphaerales; family UBA1924; genus CAILKP01. Next base: position 3,654 of record JBBRKQ010000098.1, on the reverse strand, counting down.
GCCCGCAGCGACGCCGCCTGGCATACGGGGCCTCGCAGCTGTCGGGAAGCGCAATAGCCAGTGGGAGATCACTGCCTATGAGCGCTTGGCCATGACTCTCGCTCTCTACTCTTGATTCATGAAACCCCGAATTGTTATGCGATCGGGCCTCTTTGCCTGCTCTCCCGGCTTGCACTGGGCGGTGGGGCGGTGCGCCGTCATCGTCCTAGTGACCATTGCGAATGCCTGCGCACCCAGCTGCACCACACCATCGCAGGCCGTTGCGCCACAGCAAGTCACTTTGCCAACTCCGCGAGGTGAGGCCCAGATCCTGTTTGCTGAAGCGCTCGCCGTTCTCAGCTCCAAACCGCTTGGGCACGAAACTGTTGACTGGCGTATCGCTGGTGCTGAACTCATGGCCACGATCCCGGAGGATGCGCCCGCCGCCGCCGCCCACGGGGCCATCAGGCTCGCTCTGTCGCGGCTCAATGACCCACACGCCTCGTTCCTTCCGCCACCTGGCTCAGTCGTTGCACCAGCACCAGCCGCCGCGACAGCATTCTCAGCACCGTCAGCAGCCCCGGGCCCTGTCGCTCCGAAGCGAATGGTGCCCCAAGTACCCTCGGGCCAAATGTTTGAGGGCACCATCGCCTTCGTGACCGTCCCGCTGTGTGTCGGCGCCGATAGCGACGCCTTAACGTCCTACGCCAGAACGCTGCGCACCCAAGTGCTCCGGCTTGCCGCTCAGCAGCCTAGCGCATGGGTAATCGACCTGCGCTTCAATGGCGGCGGCAACATTTGGCCAATGCTTCTGGGTTTCCAGCCGCTCCTGGGTGACGGTGTGCTGACAACCTCCGTCATCGACGGCGTGATTGTCTCCCGCGCCGGCTTGCAGGCCGATGCGGCGTGGCTTGAGCGCGGCGGCACGCGCAGCGTGCAACTGTCCATTGAGCCCGCGACACACTCGCTTGCAAGCCGCGGCGATGCTTCCACGCCGATCGCCGTACTCATCGGCCCGTGGACCATGAGTTCCGGCGAACTCTTGGCCCTCGCATTCCGCGGGCGCGCACGGTTCTTCGGTGCACCCACCGCCGGTTTGACCACGGGGAATGACCACTTCTTTCTGTCGGACGGCTCGGTGCTGAACCTTCCCATCGACCACATGGCCGACCGAACCGGCTGGGCGCCTCGCGGCAGAATTACACCCGACCAAGCGGTTGAAGGCGGAGACTGGCCCACCGAGAGCGACGCTCAGGCATCCGCGGCCAAAGCGTGGGGGCTAGCTGCGTCCGGGGCGCGCTAAGCCTGACCGCGTCTAACCTCAGAGCTGGCCACCCCCGCCGCGGCGTGTGCAACTCCTACCCGCGAACAGCTGTGTAGCCTCGCACCGTGCGGTCACTTACTGTCATCCATCAAGTTTCGTCGACTGAGCGGTACGCCACAACGAAAAAAAACCCGGAACGGTGCCCGGGCTTTCAAAATCGTTGATTTTCTTAAGACTGTAACGCCGGCTGGTGGTGTCCCTGTTTTGCCGGAACCTCAGCAGCGTGTTGACTTACAGCCAGAAGGGCTTGGGGGTGGCCGGGTCGGTTGGGACCACGTTCACCTTGCGGCCGGTGAAGACCACCTTGCCGTGGCCAACAGCGAACAAGGTATCATCCTTGGCACGCTTCACTTGGAAGCCGGGGTGGAACACGGTGCCGAGCTGGCGAACCAGAATGCAACCGGGTTGGGCAACTTCGCCCTCGTACAGCTTCACGCCGCGGTATTGCGGATTGCTGTCACGACCGTTCTTGGTTGAACCCTGACCTTTTTTATGTGCCATAGCGAGGCCCTTACTAATCCTGCTTGGGACGGACAATCGCCGGACCAAGAGTGTGCGAAAACACGGGTGCGAACTACTGTTACACTATCACCCGCGGCGGGCGCCAGTGCCAACTTCGCCTTGTTCGGGTGAAGTGGGAGGGAAGTATAGCCAGAACCTGCCGCGCAGCCAAGCCGCCGGTGTGGACAAGTTTCGCTGGGTGCCAGTTTGCACCACAAGTGTGGCAGCGGGGTAAGGCCCGGGGCTGGTCGCACACTAGTATTCACCAATGGATCTTTCTTTGTACTCAGCGGTTTCCGGCTCCCTCATCGCCGTTTTTGGCGTTTCCGGCAGTATTACTCCGACTTTGGCAGACACAACCGGCGGCACAGGTGGCGTCGCCGGGAGCGGCGTTGGGCTTTTTGAGCTTTTCAAGCAGTCGTTTGACTTGTTCACAATCCTGCTCCTGCTCGGTTCGCTGGTGAGTGTGACCGTGATTGTCCGGTGCTTCATGCAGATTACCGCCGATGCGATCCTGCCCATTGAGTCCGAGCGGCGAATTCGCCAGAACTTGGCCAGCGGCAAGCTTGATGAACTCGAGGTCTTTGTATCGACCGATGAGGCGTTCGTCAGCCGGGTGGTGCATGCTGCCATGACCGCCCCGGCAGGAACCAAGACAAGCGGGCGCGAACAGGCGGAGTTGGTTGCCAGCGAGCAGTGTGGCAACTGGTTTCGCAAGGTTGAGCCGCTGTCGATCATCGGCAATCTGGGGCCGCTGCTGGGCTTGGCCGGTACGGTCTGGGGCATGATTTACGCATTCACGTCGTTGGGTTCCAGTGGCGGGCAGGCCTCTGCCGCGGCGTTGTCATCGGGCATCGCCAAGGCGCTGTTTCACACGCTGCTGGGGCTGATGCTTGCGGTGCCATCACTGCTGGTGTACGGGTTTTACAAAGCGAAGGTTGACAGGCTGTGCACGCGGGCGCTGGTGATTTCCAGCGAGCTTGTCGATGCGCTGCCGTACGACGAAATTGCTGAGGCCAGCGGCAAAGATGGCCGCGAGGGTGCGACCAGATCGAGCAAGTCTGCCTCAGGCGCAACTGTCGGAGCTGGCCGGTGAGAATCCGCCGGCTGCAACATGAGCAGGGGGGTGCAAGCGAGATCAACGTCACGCCGCTGATCGATGTGGTCATGTGTCTGATTATCTTCTTTCTGCTCGTCGGCAAGTTGTCGCTGGATGCGACGATTCAGCTGCCGGGCACCGAAGTGGGTGAGGCGGATGCAGCGCGATCGATCACCATCAGTGTGCTCGCGCCCGACAAGTCGGGGCAGGAACCCAAGGTGCTTGTTGAAGGCCGACCTATCGCAGCCGGGAATGCTGGCCTGGCGGAGGCGATTGCGACCGCGATCTCGGCAAAGAACGCGGCTGTGCCGGTGATCGCGGGCGGCGCAGCGAACTCTGCAAAGAGCGCGCCGGGTGCGTCTGAATCTAACGCATCAGCCGCTGCTGGTAGCTCCGGCATCGCCGTTAAACTCCGGGCGGACAAGGCGCTGCCGTACTCGGCAATAGATCCGGTGCTGCAGGCCTGTGCCAAAGCTGGCCTTGCCAGTGTGCGACTTGTTACGGAGCGGCCACAATGAGCGGCGGCAGCTTGCAATCTATGGGCGGCGGGTTTCGCCCGCGCGGGGCAGCTAGCCGCGGCACGCTGCACTTTGGCCCCAACATGACGCCGATGGTGGACATCGTCATGGTGATCCTGGTCTTCTTTATGGCATCGGCGGCGTTTGTGGGGCCGGAATGGTTTTTGGCCGCCCAAGCGGTTGATCGCCAGCCCGCACCAGCAGTGACCAAGCCTGATGGTGGCGGCAGCGTG
>JBBRKQ010000097.1:0-14326 GCA_038231815.1 Phycisphaerales bacterium | reverse complement strand
ATCTATGGCGAGCCTGACACGGTGCCGATGGCGGACATTGATCGCACCGCCGGGGTTGATAATGACGGCAACCGCTGGCATGCGATGGGGTCACTGAACGCGATTATTTTGCAGGCCGATGCGTTTACGGCGGCGCTGAACGATTCAACGACGATTGCCGGAGCACTCTCCGACCGCCAGCGCGACCGGTTGCGCGACCGGTTGCGCGACTGGCTGCGCGACCGGCTGCGTGGTTTGGTGGAGCTGGATAACCGCCTGGGTTACGCGGGGTATGTGTGGGATGTATGTTTGACGAGTATTGTGGGGGAGGGGGATTTGTAGCGGGTAATGTGTAACGAAGACATCGCCAGGAATGGCGATGCTACTAGATATCGCCGCGGAAGGTGGTGCTGCGAATTTGGGTGCCTCTGCTTTGTGCGAGCTCTAGCCCTGCATCAACAACCCTGCCGCCAAAACGATCACGCCGCCTACGGCGGAGGTGCCCAGGATTAGGTGGACAGGCCAGGTGATCCGCACGCTGGCGCGGGGCCAGAGGCGATCTGCGACGACGGCTACGAATACGAATTGGCCGAAGCAGAGCAAAATGATGCCCGCGAGGCGGAAATCTGCCGCGGCGGCGGGGAATCTGGTCGCAAAATCGATCATTAGCCACAGGCCAGCAAGGCAAAGCATGAGGGACCAGAGGGATGCCAGCAGGATGCGGAGGCCGAGTGCAACGTGCATAATCGTTCTGGGAGAGACCTTCATGCGCCACTCATGGGCGAGGGCGAACACGCAGGGGCGAGGCGGCGGGGAGATGGTCCGCCGCGGGTTATAATAGCCGGCCAAAGAGGATTTGGAGGTCTTTGGGACCGTGGCGGCCCGGGGGAGCGATTGGGGCCGGGGTGTGGATTGTTCGGGACAAGTGCTTGGTGGGCGTTGGGTTATTGGCGTTTTAGGGTCAAAAACGCGGTGTTTGGCCCGGCGTGCGAGTCGGGGGAGGGCGACGGCGTTTGATTTATGGGAGCGGAAGTGTGCGGCGGGGGATGGTGGTGAACCGGGATTGTGTCCGGGATTCTGTCGCGGCAGGGTCGCAAAAAAACAACAAGGCCAGCACGGAGAGGTGCTGGCCTTTAGGGGTGAGAATGCGGGCGAAGGAAGTCGAATCCCTAACCTTCTGATCCGTAGTCAGATGCTCTATCCAATTGAGCTACGCCCGCAGTGCGTTGCGGGTTAGTTTACCCCGCTGGCCGACCCGAAGCAAGGCGATTTCATTTGCTTGAACCGGGCGGCGGCAACGGCTACCATCTCGACCCACCAGCAAGCGGTGGGCTGGCCGCGTGCGGCCTGTGCGGCGTTTTTCATCAGGAGTCTGTCGCGGTCTGGTCGTCCAGGCTTTTGGATTGACAGCAGTTTGATAGTTGTAGAAGCAGAACAAGAACAATGGCTCACTCACTTTCCGCCAATAAGCGTGTCCGTCAGGAAGAGAAGCGTAACTCCCGTAACCGTTGGCGCAAGAAGGCCATGCGTGAGGACATCAAGGACTTCACCGATAAGTTGGCTCACGCCACGATTGAGGAAGCGACAACGGCCTTCCGTAAGGCCAGCCGCACCATTGATCGTTCGGCCACGAAGGGCACGATTCACAAGAATCAGGCGGCCCGGCGTAAGAGCCGTTTGGCCTCGAAGCTCAAGGGCAAGGCCTTGGGCACTGCCAAGGCAGCAGCGAAGGCTGGCAGCAAGGGTAAGAAGATGTCGAAGGCGACCGCCAAGAAGGCCTAAGGCCGACTTTGCAGCGGGTTGTGCTACGCAGCTTCGGGATTTGAACCCCGGAGGTTGAGAAAAGATTTACAGGAAGCGGCCGCATGTCGGCCGCTTCTTTGTTTGTCGACTGGGTTGATCGACTGGGTTGATGGGCCGGGTTGGTGGACTGGGTTGATGACGGTTGGTGGGGGGGGCGGGCGGTTACTGATTGCGGTGGATCTGGTCGATAGTGTGGGTTCTGAATGTGCGCTGATTTTGGGTTCGCGGCGAGTGTGTTTGTGCGACTGTGTTTGACGGCAGAATTGAAGTTTGCTTATGTCAATGAAGGCTGAAAACTGGTCGCCGTTGTCATGGCTTAGTCGCACCGCGGCGGCGACGGCGATGCCGTACCACGTGACGGTGGCGGGCGAGCAGCCGCTGGACCCCACGCGGGCGATGCAGCAGCTTGCGGCGCTGCCGCCGCTGGTGACGAGTTGGGAGATCGAGCGGCTCAAGCAGCTTGTTGCTGAGGCGCAGCAGGGCAAGCGGTTTATGCTGCAGGGTGGAGATTGTGCCGAGACGCTGGGCGATTGTGCGCCGGACACGATTACGGCGAAGCTGAAGATTATTTTGCAGATGTCGCTGGTGCTGGTGTATGCGGGCAAGCAGCCGGTGATTCGTGTTTCGCGGATGGCGGGGCAGTACGCCAAGCCAAGGTCAAGCGTTACGGAGACGCGGACGGAGGGTGGTGCAGCGGTGACACTGCCGAGTTACTTTGGCGATTTGTTTAACCGGGCGGAGTTTACGGCGGCGGCCCGGCGGGTTGAGCCGGGCCGGATGGTTGAGGCGTATTGGCACGCTGGGCTGACTCTGAACTTTGTGCGGTCGCTGCTTGATGCGGGGTTTGCGGACATTCACCATCCGGAATATTGGGAGCTTGGCTTTTTGAAGCAGGCAGCGCTGCGGCCTGAGGTGCGTAGTGCGTATGAGAAGCTGACGGCCCAGGTGCACGATGGTTTGCGTTTTATGCGAGCCATGGAAGGGGGCGGTGGTGAGGTTGGCCGGGTGACGCAGGGCGGCGCTGGTGCGGCTGCGACATCACCCAGCACGCGCGGGGTGGAGCTGTTTACCAGCCACGAGGGGCTGAACCTGTATTACGAGGCGGCGCTGACACGGACTGTGCCGCGGCGCGAGGGGTATTACAACCTTGGCACGCACTTGCCGTGGATTGGCGAGCGGACGCGCCAGCTTGATGGTGCGCATATTGAGTACTTCCGGGGGATTGCCAATCCGGTAGGGGTGAAGCTGGGGCCGAGCTCCACCGTTGAGGGCGTGCTGGCGCTGATCAGTGCGCTGAACCCAGCGGATGAAGCGGGGAAAGTGATACTGATAGCGCGGCTTGGTCGCGGCAATGTGCAGCGGGTGCTGCCGGGACTGGTGGCCGGTGTGCTGGCCAGCGGCAAGCGGGTGCTGTGGGTGTGCGACCCGATGCACGGCAACACGATTACGACGGCATCAGGAATTAAGACGCGATCATTTGATGATGTGCTGGGCGAGCTGGTGGCGAGCTATCGGATTCACCGCGAGTGTGGGAGCCACCTGGGTGGTGTTCACTTTGAGCTGACCGGCGAGGATGTGACCGAGTGCATCGGCGGCGCGACTGGGTTGGATGAGGCGGGGCTTTCTCGGAACTACGCATCGCTGTGCGACCCGCGGCTGAATTATGACCAAGCGCTGGAGATGGCGTTTGCGCTGGCGGAGTTGATGCGGGACGAAGCGAAAGGGTGAGCGGCGTGAGCGAAGGGGTGAGCGAAAGGGTGAGGCGGAGAGAAAAGGGGAAAGGGCAGAGGCGATGCAGATGGCCGACTGTTGAGGGCTGCGGATGGGGAGTTGGATGGGGTTGCCGCGTTACGGTTTGATTTGGTAGAAGCTCAGGTGCAACTCTGCGTGGCGGAGGTGGAGCTGCAGCCGGTCATCGGGCGTGAAATTCCCGAAGACGGGGTTGGGCTTGTGCAGCGGCTGGCGTTCAAGGCGGGTGAAGGCGGCGCGGAGTTTTTCAAGGCCTTCGCCGGAGGTGATCAGTTCGATACCGTAGGTGCCGCCGGGCACCTTTGACATCTTCATGCCCACCGGGAGCTTGGTAAGGAACCGCTTCTTAAACAGTGGCAGGATGATGCGGATGATCCACGGTGGCGAAGGCATGCCCGGTGGGTAGCCATCGTACGCGTAGTTGATAAATGCGGCGATGTGGCCGAAGGCTTGGCCCAGAGTCCAGTTGCCCAGCGGCGCCAGCTTGCCCCGCATCTCAGCTTGGATGAGCTTTGAGGCATCGGCCAGGACCTGCGCTGCGATGGTGAAGTGCAGGTCGCGGCGGCCGGCGACCTTTTTTGTGTTGATGGACATCGTGGAGGTTGCGTTCATGGGCAATTTAGGATATGGCCGCGGCGGTGGGGGATAGTGACAGCAGAACCTGACGCGTGCTGGTGATGAAGCCCAGTGGGCCGAGCATGGCCCGCGCGGCGGGGTTGGCTTCGGCAGTGTCGCCCCGGATTTGCTCTATGCCTAGAGCGGCGAAGTGGCGGACTGCTTTGGCGACGAGTGCCCTGCCAAGCCCGCTTCTCCGGAAATTGGGTTCAACCCAAAGATCATGAATGAAGCCATACTGCTTGATGCGGTAAATCGGAATTTCATCAAGCACCTCGCCGATGAGAAAACCGGCGGCGACTTCTCCTACGTGCGCTAGCAGCAGGATGCTGTTTGGATCGCTGGCACGCGCGGGGAGCCAATGCGCATAACGGGCGACGACATCGGGCCGGAAGCAGAATCTGTCCGGGTCCAAGGTTTGGTGATAGTCGCACACGGACTGGACCATGGGCAGAATTTTGGGGATGTCAAGTGCGGTTGCTTGGCGGATCGTGGGTGTTGGCACGGTGGAAGATAGGTCAAATGGCCGAATGGCCAAATCGCCAAGTTGCTAAATTTTGAGGCGGGATGCTGGAGGCAGAACGGTTGTGGGATTGCATGATCGCTCACCGTCGGCGTTCAGAAGCGCAAGCAACACGTAGCTCGTGTCGGGTTACGAACTTTGGGATGGTGTTACCTTCGCCCATCCCAATCACCCAGATCCACCCCGAGTCTGCCCGGCTCAACTTGCCACGGCAGCATCGGGCGTGGCCAAGTAAGCCTGCCTGCGCCGGAGTAGTTGATCACCAGTGCCAGATTCAGCAGCGCACCATCGGCCGGTGGTGCTATTTCCAAGCTGGCGCGCAGCTTGGTGCCGTTGGCTTGCATTGCATCCCGCGGAATGAGTTGTTTGTTGGTAGTCAAGCCCCAGACTTCAACACTCACCACGCCGGCGCTGCCAGCGATACCTGCGGCATCAAGCTCGATTGCCAGAATCCATCCGGGCTTGCCTGCCCGGGCGCGGTCATACCACAGATGTGCGCGCGCGGTTTGCGGGGCGGATGTTCGCAGGACACCCGTTGTCAGGTCGGCGGCGGTGAGTTCTTCCAAGAACCGATCTATGCGCAGCCCGGGCGGGCGTACGACAGCGGTTGGTGCGGTGCTGAGATTTTCGGCACGATCACCGATGCGGACACTGATCGTGGGGCCGTCGCTGCTTGCGCCGTCTCCACCGGTTGATGCAGTGCGCAGGACGGTGGAGCCGAAGCCATCCAGCGGCTCCATCGCGGCGTCCTGATCGCCCGCGCGGGCCACGCGAGAGCGGCCGAGGAAGTTTATCGCGAGCACGGCCGGGAGATTTTGGCCGCCCAGGGCTGACCGTCGCCCGGCATCATCCATCACCAGTGCCCAATCGTCGCGGTGTTTGGCCATCCAGACCCGGGCAATGTCAGTGGCGGCGGCATCATCTGCCGCGGCGAGCACATCGCCGGTCATGGCTTCATCGCCTTGGAAGTCGGCCGTGAGCAGGGGCACGCGGAGGCGGCTGGTGCTCCCAGCCTCGAGCGGCTCGCTGGGCAAACTCACTGTCAGCAGCAGCACGCTTGCGATTCGTCGGGCCAGCGCCGCATCGGTGGCTGCGACCCGGCCGATAGCGGCGGCGAAGCGGCTGCGGATGGCTGTTTGCAGTTCGTTTGAGACCGTGCGCAGAAGATCCGCTGCTGTTGCCGCTGGCGGCTGCGCTGGGGTGCCCGCCGGTGATGGCGTCCGCCTCAACACGCCGGGCGCGCTGGCGGCGGCGGGTTTTGGAGAGTCTGCCTTGCTGGGGTCATCGTGCGGAGCGCGAGCGTTTGCGGCCTCGAGAAGCAGTTGAATGCGCCAGCCAAGGCTTGGATGTTCGGCTTGGGCGATCAGCGGAGAGAGAAGAAGTTGCGAGTGTTCGTCGGTATCGCCGACGGCTTTGGCGGCGGCCTCAATCAGCAAGGATTCTCCGGCGATGAGCCAGCCTTCAGCCCGAGGTGACAGCGTCAGCGATGCCAGGCGGGCGCTGGTATCAATTCGGCCGAACTGGCTGAGTGGGCCAGGCTGGTTGCCGGTGTTGGGTTGCTCCGCCGCTTCGGTGACAAGTGCCACGGACAGAGGCCGGCCCAACCACAGCAGACTGCCGCTGGCGGCCGGGACCGCGGGTGAGACAACATTGATGAACCTGGGTCGCGACTGTTTGAGGACCGCTGGGGGTGTAGTTGGAGCGGCGGCTGGCGGGGCGGCGGCTGGTGGGGGGCCTTGGCTGGTCGGTTCAGGATTCGTCCCCACATCGTCCACAACAGGCGCAGGTTGGGTTGGGTCGTCTCGGGTGATCTGGATGGCGTCGCTGACTAGCGCAAAAAAGTGGACTGTGGCGACGAGAGATAACAGCGCAATTTGTGCGCAAGATGTTAAACTTTGTGGTGTATTTGCCCGAACGCGCTGGGTGAAAAGCCTTTCATCAAAGGGATGTGTGCTGATTGCCGATACTCCACAAGCAGGCCATTGTGGCCGAGTTTTGAAGCGCAAGAACGAACGCTTGCCCCTGCTGGCCGAGGTCACGCACACTGCTAGAAGAGAGTTTCGCATGATTGCAGTACAGAATGATGGTACCGTCAGCTTCCGCGTCTTTTTGCCGCACGCCGCCCGGGTTGAGCTACTGGGCGACTTTACGGCTTGGCGGGAGCAGAGGGTTCAAATGAAGCGTGAGAATCCGGGCTGGTGGTCGGCCACGGTTCCGGTAGGGTCCGGCGAGCACCTGTTCTGCTACTTGGTTGATGGTTCGATTTGGCTGGCGGATTACGCCGCCCATGGTGTTCGGCTCAACGACTACGGCGGTTGGGTAAGCCAACTGCGGATCGCTGCGGTTACAGTTGAGCCGAAGCCAACACAATCGACCGAGGTGAGCACTGAGTTGCAGCACCCGGGAATCCGGCACTCTGTGGCCGTTGCCGCTGCGTGAGGGTGAAAGTCAGTTCCAAAAATACGCGCAGGCCCCGCACCGATGCGGGGCCTGCGTTTTTTTTGATCTTGCAAGAACCGGCAGGGGATTAGTCAGCCAGCTTGGGGGAGCCACCAGCGCCGGCCTGGCCCTGGTTGAGGTTGATCTCGCCGTTGGACTGCTCGTACTGGCGGATGACGTTGCCGAGGGTGATGGCCAGGCGCTTGGCGCCGCGCCAGTTCATGACAACACGGCTGGACACATCAAACACGAGCATGGGCTTGTTGTCTGGCGTGGGGACAGGCATGTTGACGCCGAAGTCCATGATGACCTCATCGGGGGTCGTTGAGGTGCGGATGGTGTTGGCGTAGCTGGTGCGCATGCGGGTTTCGTCAATGCGGAGCTGGACCTGCTGCTGATTGTTCTGGTCGGACATGATCGGAGCCTTTCCTGTTGCAAATACCGCGTTGCGACAGAGCCTGTCTCTGCGCACGGGGAGGGAATATAGCCTCTCCGGGCCTGAAAGACACTCTTGCGGAGTGTCAAGATAACCTGAACCTATCGCGCGAGCGCTGGTGTGATTGGTGCTTGCAGGAGAGTGGGTTGGCCGCTGGCATCCCGGGCATGTTCGTTTTTTGTAATGCACGCGGGTTTAGGCGCTCGCGGCGGCGGACCCGGCGGATTCAAACTAAGGTGGCCCAGTCGCGGCGGGATGCTCGGCGCGGTTATGTGACCAACCATTGCAACTCGGGCGTGTGCTGCTGCCCTGGTCTGGTTTGAGCGTTTTGTCGGGTTGCCCCGTTTCCATTCATGCCCATCCGCTGGACATTTCGTCGTCGTCCGCATTGGCCGGATCTGCGTCATACCCGTGATCAGCTCGCGAGGCTGCTGCACCGCAAGAGGCGGCGGTTTCGGCGGCGGGCGCGAACAATCGTGACGGTGCTGGTTTTACTCGCGGCGGTGGTGGCGGCATTGACCGGCGGCCCGGTGCCGCGATGGATTGCGCTTGGGCGGCTTCACGCGGCTGTTCCGGGGTTGGATTTTACAGCAGATTCGGCCAGGCTCACGCCGCAGGGCACGCTGCTGATCTCCAAGCTTAAAGGCCAGATCGCTGGGGCCCAAGCGGCTGCGATGCCCGAAGCGGCCCGGCAGGTGCTGTCGAGTGAGAGTGTTGAGATTGAGTTTGACTGGCCGGGATGGAAGTTCTGGCAAGCGAAGCTCGCGGCGGTGCGGGTTGAGCATCCGGTGGTTCGGCTGAGTCAGAACGCCGAGGGCGCGCTGAACATCACGGCGCTGCTTGCGGATTCGGGTTTGGCAGAGGGTGCTTCGGGGGGCGCAGCGTTTGCTCCGCCGGTTATTGAGTTGGTGGAGGCCGCTGTTGAAGTGGGCGAGCATGATGACATCAGCGGCGAGAACGTCGGCGCGTATCGTCAGCTCTCAAGGCTGGAGGTAAGCGGATGGATTGTGCCCAAGTCGCGTGAGCGGGATGTGTTTTCGATCGCGGTTCATCAGACCGGCGGAGATGTGATCGGTCTTGCCGGGCGACCCATTTCACTTGATGGGTTGTGGCTGCCGCTGAATCGCGAGGCGGTGGCGACGCTGTCGGGGGTGGACTTGTCAAAGCTGACGGCCGAGAAAGTGCCGGCGGGTTTTCGTCAGCTCTGGGAGGCCATGCGGCTTCGCGGCCGGATCACGCAGACGACCATGCGAAGTTCGCCGCAGGGGCTGGAAGTTGAGCTTGCCCTTGAGTCGGTGCAGCTGCGGGTGCCCATCGCCGCGGCCAGGCCGGATCTGGCCGTCAGTCGGCTGCCGGTGATGGAGGATGTCTCGGGCACGCTGCGGCTGGTGCAGGCGAGCGCCCTGGGCGGGGGGCGATCCGGGGTTGAGGCATCGCTGACCGGGACGCTGGAGGATCTTTCGGCAACGGTGCTATTTAGCAGTCAGGGCTTGACGCTTGATTCGCCGTACACGGCCCAAATTGTTGCGCGCGGCTTTAAGCTTGAAAAAGAGCCGCGGTTACTTTGGTTGACACCGGATGCCGTGCGTGATCAACTCGGGGAGTTTTCAGGGCCGACTGCCACCGTCGATGCGCTCATTACGATTGCCCGGCAGTTGCCCACGCCTGAGCGACCATCGGGCGTGGGCATCTCCGGATCACTTTCATTTGTTGACGGCACGGCGGCGTACGACATGTTCCCGTACCCGATGCTGGATCTTTCGGGCACGGTGAGCTTTGATGATGATCAGGTGACCATTCGCGGCATTCGCGGCCGGGGTGCGAGCGGCGCGAGCGTGCTGATTCAGGGCACGATCAACGAGACGGCGGCAATGCGGCTTGATGTGACGTTGGCCGATGTGCCGTTTGATGATGAGGCCCGGCGTACGCTGGAAGCATCGCCGGCCAGCCCGCTCGTTCGCGAGCTTTTCAGCACTCAGGCGGCAACCGCGCTGGCGGGAGCGGGGCTCCTACCGGTTGGGTTCGTTTCCGGAGGGATGATTGACTCGGTCCAGGTTCATGTGGAGCGGCCATCGTTTGATGTACTGAAGTTCACGCGCGTCGTCGAGATTCAATTTGGTGAAGTGCGGCTGCTGCCCGATGCGTTTCCGCTGCCGCTGTCCGGCCGCGACCTGACCATGGCAATGCGTGACGGAAAGGTGACGCTGCGGGCGCGTGACCTGGCGGGGCCGGCGGGCGGGAGTGTTGACATCGACGCGACGCTGGATCTGGGCCCGGCGATCTTTGGCGGGGGCGGCATGGGTAAGGTGCTGCCGACGGTAGTTGTCAAGTCTCGGGCGATGCGGGTTGATGCCGGGGTGTTGTTCGCACTTGATGCAGTTGCCTCGGCGGCGGCGCCTGCGGGGGCTGGCGCATCGCCATTGACGCCGGGGCGGGTGCTGAGTCAGCTGGGTTTTCAGGGTCGAGTGGAATGCGATGTGCTTGTTGAACCTGGGGCTGCGCAGGGTCGGCCGGATGACCTGCGGTATGAAGTTGAAGTGGGCTTTGAGGATGCCTCGGCGGCACCACGGATTATCACGGCAAACTCGGTGACGCCGATCGGTGTGGTGACAACGGAGTTGTCCGGCAGGCTGCGAATTACGCCGGGGGTCATTGGTGTTGAGTATCTGGGCGGCGAGATTCGCGTTCGCGGCTCGGCTGGGACATCGGCCGGGGCCGGATCGAGTGATGACGGGCTCCTGCCGGGTTCGGATGGGGCGTTTTCGATGTCCGGAGAGTTTACATTGGGTCAGCCCACCGGCGCGATGCCCGGCGGTTTGGCTGCCACGCCCGCCGGTGGTGCTGACCGAGTTGGCATTGAAGCTGATTTTTCGGTTACGCGGCTGAATCTTGCGGCGCCGTTTGAGGATTTGCTGCGACCATTTGATGAGTCAATGGCCGCCGCGATTGCGGGTATTCGCGGGGGTAACGTTCTCAGCGGCACGGTTGATCTGGATGTGCAAGCGCGCACACTCACTGCGGAGGAGGCTCTTGATTCGGGTGGGCGTGGGAACCGCGTCTCGGCAACGGTTCGCGGGCTGGATGCGGTGCGGCTAAAGCTTGATGAGGGCGTGCTGCGGGTTGATCAGGATACAGGTTCATTGGCCGTGACGGCGATTGTTCGTCCGGGTGAGGGGGCTTCGGAAGCGAGCATTCCTGTCGCAACGCTGCTGCTGAGCGATCTGAATGTGGAAATGAGCTTCACGCCAAACGAGCTGATCGGTGTCCCGCTGGGCAGTGAGCTTGTCGGAAGGCTCGGCGGTGGCGGAGCGGTGCAGCTGGCGACCTCGCCGCTGGGCACGGAGAATGGCAGTGGCGAAGCGCCGCTTTCGGTCCGTATGAGCCGGGTGCTGGATCAGACAAGGCTTCAGATGCGGGATGGGCGTTTCGGCTCACCGCTGCTGCGATCGGTAGCCCGCAAATTTGGTGGGCAGGCCTTGGCTGATGCGATCGAAGGTGCCGACTTGCGTGGTGAGTTTACTGCTTCGGTAAGCTTGTACGACAGCGAGGACACAAGCGCGCCTGAGGCTGCGCTGACGATCGAGCCCAAGTGGCTTTCGGTGCGACGGTCATCGCAGGACTATGCCAAGCTCAAACCGAACGCGGGCAGCGTGCTTGCAGATCTGCCGGGGAGCATTGATGTGCTGCTGCCACGGGTGGACGGATCGGTAACCATTTCGGCATCCGGTGGCAGTATTGATAAGTTCACTTTTGATGGTGGGCTGTGGGAGATAACACTCGATGGGCGATGGTACAAGAAACCGGATGACCGTGAGGGCGCCAGTGGGCTCTTGTGGATGCTGGAGACACAGATTGACGGCGCTGCCGAGGACATGGTGCCATCGCTGCGGGCGATGCTGCCCGCTGGCACCCAGGAAATGCTGTACAACCTGAAGCTGGCCGCACCGGGGGGAATCACGCTGCAAAACGGCCGACTCGCGGTAACCTGGCCAGTGGCCACGCCGGACATCGCTGGGCAGGAACCCCGGCCGGAATCCGGGCCGACACCCACTGGCGTGCGGTTTATTGGGCCGTTTGGATTTAGCGGGCTGCGAGCATCTCCGGGACTTGAAATCAGCAACTGTTCCGGCAAGCTTGATATCACCGTTGACCAGCCAATGTCCGATGCGCCGAGTCTGCTGCAATTGGTGCTTTCAGATGCATCGCTGCGGGTCGCGGGTTTGCCGATCACCAACGCCTCGGCACTTGCCGAGTCAGGGGCAATCCCCGGTGAGTTTCTCCTGCGATCTGTAGAGGGTGAGTGTCTGGGTGGTCGGATCACCGGATCAGCCGTGCTGCGACCGGAAACAGTTCGTGATGCCGTATCGGGCTCGGCTGGCGATGAGAAACCAACGATTGATCTCGGCCGTCCGTTTGCGGCGACGGTGTCCTTTGGGGGGATTCGGCTCGCTTCGGCGGCGGCGGCGCTGGCCTCAGGTAAGGTGAGTATCGCTGGTAGCGATCAGAAGAACCTTAAATCAACTCTGGCCGAGGACGAAACCGGGTCACGCTCGGCGACCCGGGCTGAGTCCAGCTCAGCTGGCGTTGAATCGGCCAGCAACGCACGGGTAGATGGTCGCTTGTCGGTCTCCGGGCAGACGGGGAGCACGGCCTCCCGCGCGGGCGACGGTGCGGTCAGGGTTTCCGGGGGCAAGGTCGTTAATATTCCGGTGCTGGTGGCTCTTTTGCGTTTGAGTAACTTGCAGTTTCCAGCTAGCCAAGACCTGGATTACTTTCAATCAGAGTTCACGCTCAGCGGTAATACTGTGACATTCAATCGACTGGCAGCGCTGTCTGAATCCGTGGCGGTGCTTGGAGAGGGCACTTTGACACTGCCCGAGCTCACGCTGGATGTGACGCTGGCATCCCGCGGGCGTGAGGTTCGAATTCCGCTGCTCACGCAATTGTTTGAGTCGCTGCGTGACGAGATTTTTACCGCCCGTATCGGCGGCACGCTCGGTGCTCCAACGCTCTCGGCCGAGTCGCTCTCGGGCACTCGAAGATTGTTCGCCACCGCCCAGCGAAACGGATCGGGGACGCCCATGTCCGCCGATGAGAGGCTCAGAGATGTTGAGCGGCAGGCGAGGCGGTCGGTGACCACTGGTGCGGTGCTGCGGCCCGAACCGGAGTGATCCCCAGTGGCGACCGACGGCGCTTGGCGTGGGACTGTTTGGGTAACTGTCAAAGTCGGAAGCATGGTTTCAAAGAAGTCCCGCCGCCGGGTGGATCTGGGTTCTATCCTGCGATCCCTGATAACCCTTTGGAGACCCTGAAAGATGAGCCCTCGTATTCTCGCCGTTGCTTCCCCCGTTCTGATTCTGATGGCTTTGGCTGGCTCCGGCTGCCAGAGCAACTCAGCCATGAATGATCCGACGCCACCGGAACCCGCATCCATTTCGGGGCGGTACATCGCGGTTCTGAGCGATGCGGACCTTGCGGCGACGGCGTTTGCGGATGGGATGCTGTCCCGTCCGAAGGCGACTGAATCTGACGCCCTGACGATTATTCGTTTGCCGATGGTGCCGGAACCCGCCCCAGGAACGCCAGCGTGGGACACGGGGTTTGCGCAGGCCGCGGTGTCAAACTCGGTCATGGGGCCGCCGACATCGCTGACGGTGTCGCGTGACGGCACATTCGCAGTGGTCGCCGAGACGCGCGGTCAGGCCGGGCCAACGGCGACGCGAATCGGCGAACTGCCGATGGGTACCAGCGTGATCCCGATCGACTTGACCAACCCGATGAGCCCGGTTGTGCTCCCCAAGATTGAGGTGGGCAAGAACCCGCAGAGCGTGGATTTGAACCCCGCCGGAACGGTGCTGGCGATCGCCACGCAGCGGGCGGGCGGGCAGATTGTGCTGGCGCCGGTTTCAAGCAAGACCATCGGCAGCCTGATGGCCTGGCCGCTGATGGGCATGGAAGATGATGCCGTCGCGGCAACGGGTATTGCCTGGAGCCCGGACGGCAAGATTCTGGCGGTCACGGTTGCTGAGAAAAACCTGGTCGCGTTCTACGAGTTTAACATCGAGGCGGCGACGGGTGACTTCGGCCTCCGCCCGTTTGGTGAACCGGTGACAACGGGCAAGTTCCCGTTCCACGGCAAGTTCTCACCGGATGGGCGGTTCTTCATCACCACCGACCTGCAGTGGGGTGCTGATGTGAAGAACTATCTGGTTGGTGCGCCCGAGGGCACGCTGTCGGTGATCAAGCTGTCGGAGCAGAGCGGTGACAAGACGGCGGCATTTCATCCGGTGGTGTGCACCACGAAGGTGGGAATCTCGCCGGAATCCATGGCGATCAGCTCGGACGGCAAGTTCGTGGCGACGGCCAACCTTCGGACCTCGATGCTGCCCGCGGGCGATGCGCAGTTGGTTGGTGGTTCTATCAGCCTGCTGAGCTTTGATGCCGACACCGGCATGCTGACGCTGATCAGCGAGACACCGATCGATGCCATGCCCGAGGGATTGACCTTCGATGCTGGCGACCAGCATCTGATTGTTTCGAAGTTCCGCTCTTTGGACCCCAAAGCGGTTGACGGTGAGTTGGATTTTTACAAGCTTGTTCGCGGTGACGAGCCGCGGCTGGTGAAGGGTGATTTTTCCGTTGGTGTGGGCGTTGGCCCGCACGGCGTTGTGATCGTGCGTTGAGTCGCTGCTGATGTGAATATTCACGACGGCGGGCGATGAATGCCCGCCGTCGTAGTTTTTGCAACTCGCAATCCGAAGGTGATTGGTCTGTGGGGTCGT
>JBBRKQ010000096.1:0-14366 GCA_038231815.1 Phycisphaerales bacterium | reverse complement strand
GACGGTTTGCTAAACCGTTTTACGTGTTTCGACGCGTAACGGGGGTTCGAATCCCCCCCTTTCCGCTTTGCTGAAAACGCCGATTCCCCGCTGAAAAGCGGGGATTCTGCGTTTTGGGGGGAAGGGGACAGTCTACCAGAGTCTACCGAACATACCCCGTAGTCTGTGGACGCGCAACCAGTGGCGCAACCAGCGATTTGGGCAGCAGCATGGTCAGCGGCCAGCGCTGCAAAGGGCAGCATCGCCCACGCGTCGCCGTCGGGCTTGGCCCTTCGCCCGATGGCCCGGCCCACGCCGCCTGTGTGCCGGTGGCCCGCCGGGCGTCATCGCAGCAAGCCGCGAGTTAGAGATGTTGTAGTCGCAAGCTGATCCGGACGGTGGCGACTCGGGTGCGCGAGCTGGCCGGATGGTGGCGTGATGAACCGTTTGAGAGTTGGTCTGTGCACATCCAGATATCAGGCGAGTGTGAGGTCTTAGCGAGCGAGTTTCCTGGCCCAACTCCCGCGAACCCGCGGCCCACTACCGGTTGTTATCCGGGCCTGCAACCTAGGGCGTTTGGGGTGTTACGCTTTGGGGAGATGAGCCTTGTTGGCCGCACATTCTGGTGTTTGTCTGCCTTGGTTGCTGCCGGTGTGGTGGCTGGGGTCGCGGGGTCGTGCATTGCGGCGGTTGGGGGCAGTGGAGGTGCGGTTTGGGAAGTGGTGCGATGTGGTGAGGGGCGGTTTGCTGCTGTTTTGGTAGAGCCGGATATCTCGGGTGTGGTGGTGTATCGCTCAAGTGCGGTGACAAGCCTGACGCTGAGCAATGGTGTTCGGGTTCATTTGAAAGTGATGGCCGGGGCGGGCAAGGATGGTGCGGCAGCCGCTGCGGTTGGTGGAGCGGGCGGCCAGAGTGGTGCTGGCGTGGCGGGCAGCACTGGTGGCATTAGCAGTAATGGCAACGCTGGCAGTAGCGGCAGCACTAGCGGCACTGGCAGCACTGGCGGCAAACCGTCGGCGCAGCGGGTCTCCATTCATGCGTTCATTCCGGTGCGGCAGGGCGTGACGGCCAGTGGTCATGTTTTGGGGCATGAGGTGGGCATGCTTGCGGCGGCGGTGCTGAATGCTTCGCCGCGGATGACGGGGGAGGGTGGGGCGGATGTTGGCGGGGCTGTAGGGGCTGGCGCGGCGGCGGGTGGCGCGAGTGGTGGGGGAGTGCGGCAATTTGGCCGCGCGTGCTGGCTGGGTGCGGATGGGCTGCACATTCGATTGGCATGTGAGCCTGCGGAGCTGGCGATGGCTTTGGAGAAGTTGCGGGACCTGCTGACGGTTGAGCGAGTGGATGCAACCGTGTTCGCGGGCACGCATGAGAAGGAACTGAAGCGGCTGCGTGAGGGCAGGTCTGCGGAGCGCGAGTTAATGGACAGGCTGCTGGGGGCGGTGAACCCGGGGTATCGCAGGCCGGATGCGACGGTGATGGCCACGGTGACGGCCGAAGAGGTTGAGCAGTGGCTGATGGTGACACTGGGCGCTGCGGTGCCGGAGATGGCTGCCTCTGGAAGTGGCGCGACCGGGGCGGCGCCCGCTGCGTTGGCTGCGCCGCTGGATATTGGCATTGCCGGGCCGATTGATACGGCAGTGGCCGGAGCGCTCGCGGCGGAGACCTTTGGTGATCTGCCGCGGCGGCTTGATGTACTGGCGGAGCGTGTGGCTACGGCATCGCGCAGCGGTGAGGTGAGGCTTGAGCAGCCAGCGGAGACCAACCGTGGGTTGCTGCTGCTGGCGTGGGAGGCACCGCCGATTCACGAGCTTGGGCCGTATCGGGCAAGCCTTGGGGCGGCGAGGCTGCTGCGGGAGAGGCTCCGCGCAAAGTTGCAGGAGAAGTACTCGGACGCGGGCTCGGGTGGACAGGGTGCTGGACAGGAGGCGGGGCCGGGTGTGGGCCGGGTGTTTGATGTGTCCTGCAGGCTGATGCCGGGTCCGGAATTGCTGCCATCAACCGCGATTGTGCGCATAACTGTTGCTGATGCGAAGGCGACGCCGGGTTTTATGGCGGAGCTTGCGGCGTTTGTGCGCGCCCAATTGGAAGCAATGGCCAGCCGGGGCGAAGCGCCCGCCGCCGCGACGGATGCGGAGGCGGATGCGGTGACTGACCCGCTGGTGGCGGATTCGGGGCGGTTTCTGGCGAGCGCGGAGTATTGGGCATCAACATTGGCGACGCACCGGCAAGTGGGATTGGACCCTGACGAGTTGATTGCGGCACCAAAGGCTTACGATGCGCTGACCGGTGCAGACTTGACGCGGGCGGTTGCGGATTGGCTTGATCGCGGGCCGCGGCTGCGGGTGGTGGAGTGGCCGGGGCTGGAGAAGTAGGGGAAGGCGGGGGCAAGAGAAAAAAGAAAAAGCGGATGTGGCTATTTGGTGGGGGGCTTCTGGGCCTTTGAATTTGCTTGGGCTTTGACGAGCTGGCGGGCTTGATCGAGGATTTCGATGGTGATGAGGTTGAGCTCGAGGCTGGAGAGTGGATCGACCGCGCATTGGCCGCGGATGACTTGGCGGAGGTAGGTCCACTCGTTTTCGATGGATGGTGGTTTGGCTTCAGGCTTGATGGCTTTGGGCGGGGTGTTTTCAGCGCGGGTGGTGAGATCATCCCACTTTGCGGCGTGGATGGAGCCGCGCTCGGTGAAGACATCGACTTCTTTGTTGTCGTGCGTCCACGCCCATGAGGCTTGGATGACGGCGGTTGCGGTGGGGTAGGTCAGGATGATGGTGGCATCATCATCAACGTTTGGATAGATGGAGGGTTTGAGGGTTGATGCGCTGGCGGTGATGCTGGTTGGTCGCTGGCCGTTCATGAGCCAGGTGGAGATGACCGCGCCGTAGCAGCCGAAATCAACAAGTGCGCCGCCACCGTTTTGTACAGGGTCGGTGAGCCATTCGAGGAACTCGGGCGAGCAGCCGATTTCTTTGGGGCCTTTGTGGCCGTGGCGGAAGACCATTTTGCGGATGGGGGCCATTGATCCGGAATCGATCAAGCGTTTGGTTTCGCGGACGGAGGCGTACCAGCTTGTCTCAAAGTTGGTGAGGATGAGTACGCCGTGTTTGGCGGCAAGCTCGGCGAAGCGGGCACCGTCGTCATTGGAGAAGGCCAGAGGCTTTTCCAGCAGCAGGTGAATGCCGCGGGGCGCGCAGGCCTCGACAGCTGGGCGATGGTCTTTGATCGAGGACATGACGCTGACGGCCTCGGGCTTGGCGGTGTCAAGCATTTCATCGAGCGAGGCGTGGTAGAGCGATGGATCGAGCTTGTACTTGGCGGCGAGGCGGTCAAACAAGGCCCGGTTGGGCTCGTAGATGCCGACGATTTTGAGATCATCGCGTTTGGAGGCGTTCCAGAGCAGTCCCTCAACATGGCCATGGACGAGGCCGATGATGCCGATGCATAGCGGGCCGGTTTGGGTGGAAAGTTTGATTGGAGTGGGGGCGGGCTGGGCGGCAGCTTTTGGTGTGGCGAGACTGACTGTGGTGAAGAGGCTAAGAAACAGGGCAATGGCCGTGATGGTGAAGCTGAGTCGCATTGGGCAAGCGTACCGGGCGCGAACGAGCAAGCAGCGGAGTTGGTACAAAACTGCGTCGCTGAATGTTGACTGGGTCTTGGTTATGGTGAGGGTGAGCGCATCCGGCGAGCCCCGCCGTGGGTGCTCTGCAGCGCGAACGTCGTACGTAGTTTAGTGCGATGAACGCTTGCGGCGGAGGGTTGCGATTGCCCCGGTTGCCAGCAATGCCGCCGCGGCGGAAGGGGTGGGGATGGGCTGCGCCCAGAGCAGCGCTTCGGAACGGCCCGTCAGCGTGTTGTAGCCGGACCCGGAGATGTAAATCGTAGCTGAGTCGCTCCAGATGCTCTGGGCGACGGAGGTTTGAAAATAGGTGGGCAGCATTGCGTGCAGGTCGGTCCATGACTCTGCGGAGCCGGCCCAGAGACTCGCGCGGGAGGCTCCAGCAACGGTGGCTTCGCCCACTTGGAGGCTTGAGAAGATGCCGTATGCGTATGACGCTGAGGCGCCAGCCGGGGAGAGGTCGATCCATGATTCTGCGGTGCCGGACCAGAGGCTGGCGCGGTTGCGGCCGGCGAGTGTTGCGTAGCCGACTTGGCGACCACCGTGCGTGCCGTACGCCGCCGAGCCGATTGCGTTTGCGGGATTGAGCGAGACCCATGATGCTGCGGTGCCGGACCAGATTGAGGCGCAGTCTTTACTGTCGACCCGGGCGGTACCGGCCTGCTGTGTGACGCAGGTACTAAAGGCGACTGAGTAGGTTGAGCCAATGGGGTTTAGATCAATCCACGATGCGGCCGTGCCCGACCACAGGCTGGCGCGGGTGGAGTTGCCCAGGATGGCCATACCGACTTGTTGATTGCCTGAAACCCCGTACGCGTAAGACTCAGACGCGGCGGCAGGATTGAGATTGACCCACGATGCCGAGGTGCCTGACCAAGCGCTGGCGCGGTTGCTGCCGCCGATGGTGGCCCAGCCAACCTGCTGTTCGCCCGATGCGCCGTAGGCGAAGGATTCGGAAGCTGCCGCGGGATTGAGATCCACCCAAGACTCTGCGGTGCCGCTCCACCAACTGGCACGGAACTGATTGCCGATGCGGGCGTAGCCAGCGGAGCTGCCGCCGGAACTGCCGATGCCGTAGGACTCAGAGGAGCTGGCAGGATTGAGCGGGCAGACGATGCACTGGGCGTGTGATGTGGTGTGGAGCAGGGAACAGACCGCTGCGGTGAGGAGGAGTCTGATCGCGCGGACTTGATGTGGCATGCGGGCGGTGATCATGGCAAAGGGTCCGTAGCGAGGGAATGGGTTGTGCCCAGTGAGACAAGGACAGAGACTAGGCGGTTTGGCGCTTACGGCGGGGAAGTATGGACTGGCAGCCGCTGAGTTCTGGGGAAAGTGCTGGGCGGGTTGGAGATGGTTGCCGAGTGTTCTTTTCGGGGAAGCCGCGCGGTTGGGACAGGTGTTGGCCTGCGCCGAAAACGGCAGCCTGCAAGCAAGAAGGCAACTTGTGAAGTTGAGCCTTACCCGGAGTTTGCACCGTACGAATGATGTTAGGATCTGGCGGATGGATAGCGTGGAATAACACCTTTGCGCGATCTTTACAGGCCGATTGCGGTCGACGGCAGACTTGTTGTACATTGGGGGTACACTCTGCAGTCAACCTCTGGAGCTTTGCATGCAAGATAATTTTTCCCGTCGTGGCCTGCTCAAAGCCTCTGCCGCCGGTGCGGTGTTTGGTTTGGTTGCCAGTGCAGAGGCCAGTTTTGGAAAGCCTGTTGCTGCTGCGCCGGTGTCTGGCGCAAAGCGGGCGCGATCGGTGCGGCTTGCGCACCAGACGGATGTACACATCCAGCCGGAGCGTGGCGCGAGTGACGGGTTTGCTCAGTGCCTCCGCCATGTTCAGAATCTGGCGGACAAGCCGCAGTTGATTGTGACCGGTGGAGACTTGATCATGGACGGCTTCGCGGCCGATGATGCTCGCACCGCGTTGCAGTGGGAACTGTTCACCAAGGCGCTTAAAGACAATTCTGGCCTACGGGTTGAGCACACGCTGGGCAATCACGATATCTGGGGATGGAATAAGTCTAAGAGCAGCACCACCGGTCAGGAGCGCGGGTGGGGCAAGGCTCGTGCGCTAGAAGTGCTCGGCATCTCGAAACGCTATCACTCGTACGACACTGCGGGCTGGCACATCGTGCATCTGGACAGTGTGCACACCGATCCCAAAGATGCGAACGGCTACATCGGCAAGATTGATGATGAGCAGATGGATTGGCTCAAGGCCGATCTCGCGGCCGTTAAGCCCGGCGTGCACACGCTGGTCGTGTCGCACATCCCGATCTTGACGACGACGGTTTTGCTCAACACGCCGGAGAAAGACGGCGCGTTCCGCGTCAGCGGTGGCGTAATGCACACCGATAGTGCGGTCCTTCGCGACCTTTTTGAAAAGTCCGGGCATGTCAGGGCGTGCATCGCAGGGCACATGCACCGGATTGACAGGGTTGATTTCCGCGGCATTCAGTACCGGTGCAACGGCGCCGTCAGCGGCAGTTGGTGGAAGGGCCCGAACTCCGAAGCCTTTGAGGGTTACACGCTGGTGGATCTGTTTGACAAGGGCACGGTCGAGTGTGAATACGTCGGGTATGGGTGGAAGGCCCGCGAGTAGTTATTGGGTGCGTTGTCTGTCGCTATTTCGTCAGGCCAAGTTCGGTGAGCAGGCTTTTTGGTACAATGTTTTTCCATGCCATTTGCAGCGATGCCTTAACCTGCGGTGCATTGCCGAGTTTGAGGCAAACCCGCGTGAAGCCGCGCGTGCCCCACGCACCGGCTGCTGCGGTGAATGCTTTGGGGTATTGGGTGAGAAACTCCGCCTGCTGCGTCGCTGTGAGTTTGACCACGCCCCATTGGCCATCGGCCGTCAACGTCGCGAAGATCTTGCCGCGGACTCGGAAGTCTGGGTGATCCATGTGCGAGGATTCCGTGGCCAGGGGCAGGGACAGGGCGAGTTTTCGGAACGCAAGACTTGTCATCGCCGAGGCTGGGAGTGTTCGGAGCAGTACGAATTTCGCAGGTTCAAACGCGCTGGCAAGAGGGTAGCGACTGCACGGTCCGGCGTCGCTTGACTCTGGGGCGGGTACCGGCTGGAAAAATTCTTCACCGCACCCTTACCGACAGCCGGTGGCCCCGTGTCTGCCGCTGGTCAACCATTCTTTGGATGTTTATGCTCAAAAAGATCCAGCGGGATTGGAGCTGGCAGGCACATGGCCGCTGGAAGCCGTTTCATGCCGCGACTGTCAACGCGATCGGTCTTGTTCTGCTCGTTATTGTGGGTGGGTGCGCACATTTTCAAGAAGCTTCGCCGACGCGACTGACGCGCACGACCGAAGTGGTTGCTGTTGCTGCCGAAGCCTGGCCTGCCCGGTCGATTGAGGCGGCTGAATTGCTGCACGATCAGCTCGGTCAGCGTGAGATGCTGGTTCGCCGGCACGTCTTTCGGCTGGGCGAGAATCTTCAAGCACGCGAGATCAAATCGGTGTGCGATATCACTGGCAGGGCGGTGCTTGGACAGGGGCTTGTGCTGGATGTGCTGGCCCCCGTGCAGCGGGTGTTGCCACCAGATGAGAATAACACCATCGCCGCCGACCCGGGTGGAACGATTCCGCAACCTTTGCCAGCTGGGGCGCAAGCCGGTAGTGCTGATGTGATGGCCGAGCCGGTGCCGGGTACGCCGCTGGCCCGCTCGCTTGTGTTTCTATCGTTCCCGGCGGATGGCGGCTCGCGATCCGCAGCAGGTGCCGGGGCTGGGGCCGGGACTGGGGCTGGGGCTGGGGCCGGATATGGTGCGATGGGCGTGTACTTTGATGTCACAAGCCCAGCGCCGGAGATAACCCGGCGTGGAATTGTGGTTCACTTTCACGGGTTGGGCGGTACTGAGTATGAACAGCCGGTGATTGACAAACTGCTGGAAAGCGGCTTTGTCGTGCTCTCAGGAGATTTTCCGTGGAATCGTTGGCGGCCACTCACCGGCACGGCCAACACACTGGAAGATGTACACAAGCTCTCTCGTGAACTGGCTGGCATTACCGATGATGTGCTGGCCGAGGCCGCCTATGCAGCAGAGGCCGCGACGCTGTACCTGCAGCGAACGGATGCAGCACTTTCGGGTTGCCCGGTGGTGATGCTCGGGTTCTCCGCAGGGTCGCTGGTCACGCCTACGGCCGCGGCCCGGCTTGGTGACCGGTGTGCGGCGATGGTGCTGGTTGCTAGCGGCTGTAACTTGGTGGCCATCGCGCAGGAAAGTGAGCTTACCAACGGCGGTATCTCGGTGATGCGGCTGGGTGAACGGATCACGGGGGCGATGTCGGGCCTGCTGTACGGCACGTACCTGGGGTATTCCAAGCTTGACCCGTGGTACACGGCGCTTGCCTGCCGGCGCCTGCCGGTGCTTATGGTGCAGGGACGGTCGGACACGATTGTGCCAACCAGCCGCGGGGATGAGTTGTTTGAGCGGCTGAACGCACCGGATGTGCTGAGTTATCCGGGGGGGCACCGGATGGTGTTCTTTTCACTTCCGAGCGCTTCGGGCAGGATCCAGCAGTGGGTGAGTGACCAGACGGGGCCAAATCGCGTGGGAGGCATCTCTGGTGTGGCGACAGGGCCAAGAGCCACGCAGGTGGTGCCGGAATCTGGGAAAGCATCTGTGCACACGGTTGTGCCGGGGCTAGCTCGTTAGGAGATGTTGGCGGGGTAAGACCGATCGGCAAGACCAATGGTTGGGGCTGCTGGCTGAAGCCGATCCGGCGAAACGGCAGACTTGGCGGTGTCCTTGGCGGTTGTGCGGCGGTACGCTTAGCGGCTCGGATGTCGCGCATCGGTTTGCCGAAGCAGGTTGTTCATCGTGGGATGGCACGCGTGTAGTCCCAAAGCGTTTGTGTGGTACCGCGGGTCGGTGGTTCGGTCCATCCTCTTTGCTTCTCGGAATCTTTTGCATGTCTGTCCGCTGCTGCAGTGACGTGATTCGAGGCTTGCCGGGCACGGCGTGTGTTCTGCTGCTGGTGATGGCATTTGTGTGCAGCACGCGCAGCGCAGTTGGGGTTGTTCCTGAAAACGGCGGCAGGTCATCTGCAAGCCAGCCGTCTGGTCGGGGTGATTCAAAGTCACCACGGCCGCGTCTTGTTGGGCTCATTGCTGGATGGAAGGGAACGATCACCCCCGGGCCACCTGGACCGTGGCGGCTGGAAATTTCGTGTGGCGACAAGCCAGTCGATGCGATCGTGACGATGAGCTTTCGCCAGGACAGTACCCAAAAAACAGAAATCAGTCAGCGGGTAGCGCTCGTGCCGGGGCGAGTTGCAAGGATCGAGTTTGCCGCTGCTATCGCGGAGCGAGATTCTGAGATTGAGTTTGTGCTTCGAGACAGTGCTGGTAGGAAATTGGATGGGGCCCAAGCGGACACGAACACGTTTGGTAATGCGAGGTTTACGTATGAACTACCGTACTACCACTTTGATTCGGCGGTGCTGTTTGTAGGGCGCAGGATCAACCCACCCGCTGCCACAGACAACAGGGCATACAAGCCGATTGATGAAGCGCAGCGGCACGATGTTCGGTCCCGATGCTTGTTCAAAGTCATCGAACCAGTGGACTTGCCGACTGATCCGGCTTCGTACGGTGGTGTGTCCGGAGTTGTGCTGGACCAAGCTGATTTGCTGGGCCTTGATCCAGCTCGGTTGGCGGCCCTGCGCGAGTATTTGGCCACTGGCGGTAATGTTTCGTTGATCACCAGCATCGCCGGTGATGGATGGCAATTGCTGGCCGGGTTGGTGCCGCTGTCTGTGTCCGGACCGCCGGTTGTTGGCGTAGCGACGCCAGTGGTGCTTGCTGATGCGGTGCAAATGAGCGCTGCGAAGCTGGTTTCGCTGATGGCGGGTGCGCCGAGCGCTGGCGCGGCGGCCGGAAAGTCAGTCGCTGGTGATGCTCGGGTTTTGGTCCGCTCAGCCGAGCTGACCACGCTGGGGCGTGATGAAGGCTGGGTGGTGTGGCCCTCAGAGAGCACGCCCGCCACGGACTTCTCAGAACGGCCCGAGCTTGGGCGGGGTGCCAAGGCTGGCCAAGCCGCAGGAGTTGGACCCGTGCTCGCCCGTGGGCCGATCGGTCTGGGGCAACTGACTGTCTGGCTGGTTTCACCAACGCTTCTAGGCCCATCGGTCGAACTTGCCGAGATCGAGTCGATTTGGAATACCGCGCTGCTGGCGGCTGGGCTTGCCCCGGCTGATCCGCGGCGATCAATCGCGGAACGGTCGTGGTACTCCGAGCGGGGTGAGGCCCAGTCGCTGACATCGGCCCGGCGCGACCTCACGGACGTGATGCCCAAGCTCTCGCTGAGCCACACTTTGGCGTGGATCTTTGGCGGGGTCATGCTGGCACTTGCCACGGTTGTAGGAGTTGGTGATGCCAAAATGCACCGACGTGACAAGCGGCCACGGGCGTACTTCACGTGTGCGGCGTGGATTGTGCTTGCGTGCGTGCTGGCTGTGGTGCTGCCGCGAATATTGGGGAATAAGGCCGCATTCGTGCTGCGGGTCTCAGCATCGGAGCAGGTGTGCCAGTCCGCTGCACCGCTGTCCCGGAGCGTGGTAGCCCACGCGATACTGGCGGATCAGGCGACGGATTGGATGCCACCGGTCACCGGCAGTTTCTGTCAAGGCTTTGATCTCTTAGAACCTCAGTTTGCCCGTCACAGCGAGCGATTTGCGGTACCCACGATTGAACTTGCCACCATCGCATCAGCCTCCGGTGTCGTGACACGCCCGCTCACCCCACTCAGCGTGCGCCGATCGGCCATTCACTGCATGCTGGAGACTCAGGTGGGTAAGCCAACCTTTACCCCTGCCACAACCACCGATGCCCAAGGCCGTCCCACCGTTCGCCTGGCAGGGCTCCGTCCGGGAGACCAGATTGTTTCAGCGTCCTTGCTCTTTAGTGCCGCGGTTGTTCAGGCTGAGGACGCAACGGCAGATGCGGCCGGTACGGCCACGCTCAAAGTGACAGTACCGGCCGCTTCGGCCTCGGCTGATGGCGTCGGTACTGCAGCGCCCGCGGCTTGGGCGGAGGCGGGCCGCCTAACAACGACTGACCCATTAAAAGTTTCAAGAGCCGCGCAGCTGGCGCGGGCGGCGGGTGGCCGGTATGTGATTGTGCAGTTTCGAGTTCGCTCACCTTCGGCCAAGGCAGACTCAAGCACGATCATCGATGAAACATCGGTCACATTGCACGTTCCGGTGACAAGCTGGCCCGAAGCGGTGAGCACGGCACTCACCCGTGAAGCGAAAGCGATCCTGTATTTGGAACCCTCCGGGCTACTTGATTGGAAGCGGGGACTATTAAGCAGCAATGGCGCGGATGCGGGCAGTGCGCCCGCGACATCCAGCCCACCCGCACCTCCCGCCCTTCCCGCCCTTCCCGCCCTCACCCCAGCTAAGACGCCCGCGACATCTTCCGAGCCACCAGATGCGCTGCCCGAGGCTTCGGAAGCGCTAGAGGATGGGGCTTCACCTTCGCCATCATCGCAGCACCAGCAACCCGCCGTGGCGCCTAGGTCAGATTCCATGCATGACGTGCCGCAGGAGTGCACAATATGATCGAGCTTACGAATCTGTGTAAATCCTTCGGTCCTCACATCGCTCTGGACAACGTCACGCTCACGATTGGTGAGGGTGACTGCTTTGGTTTCATCGGGCCCAACGGTGCTGGCAAAAGCACCACTATGAAGATTCTCTCTGGGCTGCTGCTGCCCACCTCCGGCACCGCGGCGGTGTGCGGCCGGTCGGTGCTGACAGAACCCGATGCGGTTCGCCCGCTGATTGGGTATATGCCGGACTTTCTTGGTGTGTACGAGGATCTGACGGTGGATGAATACCTTCAGTTCTTCGCGGCGGCATACCTGCTTCCGCGGCTGAAACGGCGCATCGCTGTTGATGGTGTGCTGCAGCTTGTAGACCTGTCTGACAAGCGTGATGCGATGGTGGATTCACTCTCACGCGGCATGCAGCAAAGACTTGGCATTGCCCGTGTGCTGCTGCACGAGCCAAAGGTTCTGCTGCTGGATGAGCCCGCCAGCGGGCTTGACCCGCGAGCACGCATAGAGCTGCGCGAGCTGATTCTTGAGCTGCGCCGGATGGGTAAGACCATTATGGTGTCGTCGCACATTCTCTCGGAGCTTGCCGAAATGACAACCTCGCTTGGAATCATTGAGAAGGGCAAGATGCTGTTCGCCGGTTCGGTTGAGCAAGCCTTCCGGCAGGCGAGCATTGGTGACAGAGTTGAAGTCAAGCTGGAACTCCCGCCTGATGCGGATGTGCGATTGGCCCATCTGAATCTGGCCGAGCGGCTGCGACGTGATGAACGCATCAGCGCTGCGGAGTACGTTGATGATGGATTACAGATTGACCTGACACCGATGACCGATGGCACCTCTCACGGGCACCACTTTCTGATCGCTGCAATCATCGAGGCTGGCTCACGGATTGAGAGTTTTACGCCCAAGCAGGTGAAGCTGGAAGATGCGTTCCTGCGGCTGACCAAAGGTGCGCTCAATTGACCGCCAACTCGAGGTGAGTGTGTCTGCGATGAAACAACGCCCGCTTTACCACATTGAATTCGGCCACTCGGCAGTCTGACCAATTGGCACTTTGGATTCCCTCCCATGCCCGACCCCACCCTAGAAAATCAGGCCGCCCACGATGCCGCGGCACTGCCAATGGCCATGCCAGACTCTGAGCCCCTGCCAATTGGGCCGGGCATGACGGCGCCGGCCACTGCGGCAGCTTCCGCGGCGGCTCGGGCAAGCGCTCCTCGCCGCCGACTTGATGCGCTTCGGGGTCTGTTCTTTGGCCCAGTGTTTCTGCGGGATCTTCGCGTCGCCTCGCGCAGCCGGGGCACGTATGTGACTCGCTCGATGATTGTCGCCGTGCTGCTGGCGGTTCTTGTCATCGCGTATTCGGCAGTATTTAGCGGTGATTCAGGTTCAAGCGCCGCCGCACAGTTTCAGCGGCTGCAGGTCATCGCCCCGACTCTGACGTTGTCGATGGTCTGGTTTTACTTTCTGGTGTTTCCGATACTGGCGGCATCCGGCATTGGCGGCATCGCCAGTGAGCATGCGCGCGGCACGCTCTCGGCTATTGCCAGCACCCCGATGTCCCCGGCTTCCATTGTGCTGTCAACGTTCTCAGGGCGCATGGTGCAAATCGCTCTGCTCTTTGGCCTCACGCTGCCGGCGATCATCATCATCAGCGGTTACGGCGGTATTGATCTGCCCGCGCTCTTAGCCGCGGCGATGGTGATCTTGTGCACGATCATTCTGGCCGGTTCCTATGCATCGCTGGGGGCCGTCGTCGGAAAGAAGCCGAGTTCAGCGGCATCCATGGGCATTGGTCTGCTCATCTTGATGAATGCCTATCCGATGTTGCTGGCGGCCACTGCAGGCATTCTTGGCATGCAGCCCAGCGCGTGGTGGGAACACACGCTTTACGGCAGCCCGCTCATGGCGATGGTGTCTATTCCCGGGCTCACAGGTCGGGGATTTGGCAGTCTGCCGCCGGTGTACTTTGCCTTCATTTATAGTGTCATTGCGCTGGCGTGCTCGGCTGGTGCCCTTGCGATTTCGTTTGCAGTTTGGCGCAGTCGCATGCGACAGGCGATGGCCGGTGCGCCGGTGCTAACCCGAAAAGCCAAGCGAGCCGCCCGCAAGCTGGCCGCGGAGCAGGCGATTGCCTCCTCGCAAGCTTCTCTCAGCCCCGCCATGGCTGGCACGATCGATGTTTTGGGGAGCACGGTGCCAGTCGCTGTTGACGCCCCGCGATTGGCATCTGGGTCCCGAACTGTCGGAGACCGACCCGTGCTCTGGCATGAGCTTCAACAGCTTCGGCCGTTTCGTGGTGCAAGGAACATTGTCGTTTGCACGTTGCCGCTGCTGGGTCTGGGCATTATGTACTACAACTTCAGTCCCAGCACCGAGGGCTGTTTATACGCTGTTACGGGTATCGCCAGTTCGTTTGCAGTTCTGATTGGTTTGGGCTCCGCGGCGAACTCTCTGAGCACGGAGATTCACCGGCGCACCTTGCCGCTGCTTCTGACCACCCGTCAGAGCGTGCGGCAACTGTTATGGGAAAAGTTTATCGCAGCCTGGTTGCGGCCGTGGCCACTCGCATTTGCGCTCGCCTTGCACTGCGTTATCGCCTGGATGTTTGGAGGGCCATCTGTTCTTGCCGCCATCCCGCTGCTGCTGGTGCTGGTGGCGGGTGTGGCCATGACAGCCTCTGCTTCGCTGCTGGGTGCGGTGCTGATGCGAAAGGCCGGTGGTGCGACAGGGTTTGCGCTGCTGCTGCTTTCAACAATTTGGGTTCTTCCATGGATTGGGCTCGGGTCGCTGTACCTTGTGCTTCAAATCGGCCGTTTTCCTCAAAATTTCGCGCCGGATGTGATTATGCTCGTTAATCCGATGGTCATTAACGGAATCACCGCCGCCGGCTTCGAAGGCCGAATGCTTGGCGAGTACCAGTCCATCGAATTTGCTATGCCAACCTACGGGCGGATTTCAGTTTACACATGGCTGCTCATTCAGGCTGGGTTCTTACTGTTCGCCACGATCTGGACGTGGGGTTGCCTCAGCCTTGCAGAACGACGATTTGCCCGCTCAGTGCTGCCGCGGTTGATTTAGCCGATTGTGGCGATTGGATCTGTTTCAACCTGCTGCGGAGCGCCACTCACCACACGAGCGATCCGGACCGCACCGGGTGTAAGCCCAAACGCCCGCCCCAGAGCACCTGGCACAAACCGT
>JBBRKQ010000095.1:0-15219 GCA_038231815.1 Phycisphaerales bacterium | reverse complement strand
TGACAAGGTGCTGTTTAGCTCCTATTCCGGCACCGAGATTAAGCTCAACGGCACCGAGTACTTGGTCATGAGCGAGGAAGAGGTCCTCGCGGTCATCGACGGGTCAGTTGCTCGGAGCGCTCAACCAGATACGGCATCGTTCGCCCCAGATTTATTTTATTTCCAAATCAAGATCAAACCTTTAAGGACTCAGAATCATGGCAGCTAAACAGATCGCATTCGACACCGACGCACGCGAACGAATTCTTCGCGGGGTCCAGAAACTGGCGCGCGCAGTCAAAGTCACTCTCGGCCCCTCCGGCCGCGTCGTTGTGCTTCAGAAATCTTTCGGCGCCCCCACCGTCACCAAAGACGGAGTGACGGTTGCCAAGGAAATCGAAGTCGATGATCCCTTCGAGAACATGGGCGCACAGCTCGTCAAGGAAGTCGCTTCCAAGACCAGCAAGGACGCCGGCGACGGCACGACCACCGCCACCGTCTACGCCGAGGCCATCTACTCCGAAGGCCTGAAGAACATCACCGCTGGCGCATCACCCAATGAGGTCAAGCGCGGCATCGACATGGCCGTCGCGGCCATTGCCGAAGAGCTCAAGAAGATGAGCAAGAAGGTTGACTCCTCCAAAGAGATCGCTCAGGTTGGCACCTGCTCGGCCAATCAGGACGCCGAGATCGGCAAGATTATTGCTGATGCGATGGACAAGGTCGGCAAGGACGGCGTGATCACGGTTGAAGAAGGCAAGAGCCTCTCGACCGAGGTTGACCTGCTCGAAGGCATGCAGTTTGACAAGGGTTACCTCTCCCCCCACTTCGTCACCAATCAGGCGACGATGGAAGTGGTCCTCGAGAAGCCCTACATCCTTATTCACGAGAAGAAGATCTCCTCGGCCAAGGACATGCTCGGCATTCTGGGCAAGATCGCCGAGCAGGGCGCATCACTGCTGATCATCGCCGAGGACCTCGAGGGCGAGGCTCTGGCAACGCTCGTGGTCAACAAGCTCCGCGGCGTGCTCAAGGTCGCGGCCGTCAAGGCCCCCGGCTTTGGCGACCGCCGCAAGGAAATGCTCGGCGACCTGGCCGTTCTCACCGGCGGCAAGGCCATCATGGAAGAGCTGGGCATCGAGCTTGAGAAGATCGAACTGTCCGACCTCGGTCGCGCAGCGAAGATCACCATCGACAAGGACAACACCACCATCGTCGAGGGTGCGGGCAAGCCGGCGGACATCAAGGGCCGCATCGAGCTGATCCGCCATCAGGTCGCGGCAACCACCAGCGACTACGACCGTGAGAAGCTCGAGGAGCGTCTCGCCAAGCTCGCCGGCGGCGTCGCACAGATCAACGTTGGTGCCGCCACCGAAGTTGAGATGAAAGAGAAGAAGGCTCGCGTCGAAGATGCGCTGCACGCCTGCCGCGCAGCCGTTGAAGAAGGCATCCTCCCCGGTGGCGGCGCCGCCATCATCAAGGCCCGCAAGGTCATTGACAAGCTCAAGAAATCTGCCAAGGGCGATGAGCGCATCGGCATGGACATCATCTACCGCGCCGTGACGGCTCCCGCCAAGCAGATCGCACAGAATTGCGGCCTGGACGGCTCGATCGTCATGAACAAGGTCGAGGAGTCCAACGAAATCAACTACGGCTTCAACGCTCTGACTCACGAGTACGGTGACCTCATGAAGATGGGCGTCATCGTTCCGACCAAGGTCGAGCGCATCGCCCTGCAGAACGCCGCATCTGTCGCGGGCCTGCTGCTGACGACCGATGCCGCCGTCGTTGAGATCAAAGAGAAGTCTTCCAAGTCCGCAGCTGGCGCTGGCGCCGGGATGGGCGGCATGGGAGGTATGGGAGGTATGGGTGGCATGGGCGGTATGGGCGGCATGGACTACTAAATCCCCTGCTGGTTTTATTCCCTCGTACGCATCACACCAAGCCCCGGACCCCGCGTCCGGGGTTTTTTATTGGTACACCTTTTCTTTTGAATGCCGTCACCGCGTCTGAGGCAGGCTTCTGTTCGAGGTTGATGCAGACAACTCATACGTCACGGGGCAATCTCTGTCGCTCTGTAACGTCCACGCTGCGAACACCCGCAGATTTCCAGCCCTAGCACCTTGCCAGTTCGGCCGCAGATGATACATTCACCGTGCCCGCGCCAACGTTCGCGAGCAAACGACGACGGGCCTCGTTTCAGGTTGAGTTCAAGCGTTCAAGAACCTGCTGAGATATGTTCAACCCCACTTCTCATCTTCTGTTTGTTCACTGCGGCAGCGTCGCGACACCATCAGCCCTTCACGCGGTATCGCTGCTGTGATTTATTGGCCAACGGCACGATCTCATCTTACATTCACGCCACAGGCTTGCGGCACGCCGCGAACCAGATAGTCCGCGGTGAGCTGGGCTCAGCAGATGACCCAAGACCCCGACGGATCCATCGCGGCGATGCCGGTGTCTTCCGGCACTGCATCGCTGCAGCAAACCGCCCGGCTCGACCTTCGAGCCGGGCGGTATTTCATTACTCATAGCGCAGCTGGCTGCACCCTTGCCGGTAAACCCGGATCACACCGCCGCCGCGGCTTCCGGTGCGGCACGTGGCGCCGACCGCTCTTCATCGCCTTGGTTCGCCGCGTGGTCTGCGGGCGTCTGGAGATGACTGAGATCCGGCTTAGGCGGCAGTTCACGTCGACGCGATGCATTCTCTGAACTGCTGCCGTGCTTGTTGCGGTCAATATCAAACTTGCTTGTCACCTTGTCCAGCAGCAGCGCCTTTTCCTGCAGGTCCGTCCATGCCGTTGTGTGCTGACTGCTCGCATCCGCCAATTCGGCGCCGATCGTCGCGCAGCCGGCGGAGGTCACTGAAATTTCATTGAGCGCCTCGGCCTGCTGCTTCACGGAACTGGCGATCGATGCGACGATGAGCGCGAGTTCATCGGCCTGCGTAATGATGTTGCCCAGTTGCCGCTCGACCCCGGTCGTCTGCTCAACACCCTGGTCAACCCGGTCGCCGGCAACCTTCACGGCTCCCTGCGCATCAACAACCTGCTGACGTACCTGGCGAATGGATTGGGCGATCTCGCCCGTGGCGCTCGCCGTCCGCTCCGACAATTTGCGCACCTCATCGGCCACCACCGCAAAGCCTCGCCCGTGCTCCCCGGCCCGCGCCGCTTCAATCGCAGCGTTCAGCGCCAGCAAGTTGGTCTGCCCGGCAATGTCCTCGATGATCTGCACCACCTTGCCGATCGATTCGCACTGCTCAGCGAGCAGCCCAATCACCTTGCTGCTCTCGGTTGATGCCTCCTTGATCGCCCCGATGCCGGCGATGGCTTTGCTCACCGCATCCACCCCGTCCTGCCCGGCCTTGCGCGTCGCCTCCGCACGCTCCGCGGCGTGCTGGGTCTCGTACGCCGCCTGATCTGCCGATGCCGAAAGCTCCGTGGCCGAGCCCGACATCGAGCCGAGCTGATAACTCTGATTCGTCATGCCCACCATCATCCGCTCGCTGGAGCCCATCAGCACCATCGCCGCGGCGGACATTTCCCGAGCCGTTGACACCACCTGAAAGGTCAGGTTGTGCAGTTCAGCGTTCATGGTGTTGACGGCCCGTGTCAGCTCAGCGATTTCGTCATCACCAACCACCGCAAGGCGGTTGTACGAAAGATCACCCGAGGCGATGAGCTTGGCGCGCGCCAGCAGCACATTCAGCCTGCCGACGATGCTGCGCAGCGTCAGCCAGATGATAAAAGCGCTCAGCAGCAAAGCCGCAGAAAGGATAACGATGAAGGCGGTAAAGATGCCCGACTGTGAGGCGATGAGTTTGGACCGGTCGACCTTGACGATTTCTTCGAGAACATCCAGTGCGGCGATTGCGGTGCGACCAAAATCATCGCGGGCCGTGATGGCGGCTGCCTCGATTTCGGGGTCCGGCCCATTGGCAAGCCGCGTGAGCGCATCACGCAAAGTCGCCTCAGACTTAAGCATTGCATCAACCGTGCTTTGAGAAACGGCCGAGGCATAAGCAGCTTGTTTCTCGCGCACGGTTTCTGCGGCGGCCGCCAGCGCGGTCAGCGGATTCTGATCGGCACGGGGCGGCGTGGCATCGGCACGAATGCTGGCGTTTGGCAGAGTCAGGGCGCTGAATGCTTTGTCTACAGCCAACGAGAGCTTCGCGATACTGAGCCCGACGGGCGCACGCCGCTCGAGCCCAGCGGCTGACTCAGTCAAGACAGCAGAGGTATTTCGAAAAATCAGAAAATCACCAACTGCAAAGCAGCCGACCACGGCTGAGAAACAAACGATGAGCTTTGTCGAAAATTTCTTGATCTTCATTGCGATTATCCCTGAGTACAGACTGGTCCAGCACGGGATATCGGCTAAAGAACGGCAAGACTGCGGGTGCAAACGCGCGGAACCACTCCCAGCCAGACGGACTCAAGTATGCAATTATTATCCAGGTTCAGCCTTCCCCAACTCCCGATCGCCGAGCGGTTGCGCTCTTACGACGGCCCGATGATCGTGAACACCTCGTTTAGTCGCGCGTGGTGCAAGCACTGGTAAATCGCCGGCTGTACCTTCGTCAGCCGCATCACACCACCGCTGGTCCGCACTGATCGTTGCAGCGAAACCAGCGCCCCAATTGCCAAGGAAGAAACGAATGTCAGCCCACCCAGATCAAGCGTTACGTCCGCGAATTTCCCTGATGCGATGGCATTGCACGCGTTTGCCAGTGTATCAACATTATGAAAGTCCGCCGAGCCGCTGATGGTCAGTACAACAGCCTTGGTTTCGGGGACAACCGAACGGTGAATTTCAAGCATTTATTGGGGCTCCGAGCTGTAATGCAAGCGTACCACCGTTCCAGCCCTGAGCCGTGATCCCGGCACAAAGTTGCGCGTTTCTTTGCAATCTTTACAATCCGGCTTCACAACCTAGGCGGCGATCAAGCAGAGAAAATCCAGTGACCGCCTCGGCAACTATCGGCAACTACTGCGCGATTTCAAAGAGATGGTCCAGCCGCGCGTGATGCAGAAGTGAGAGTACTTCACGCGGTACGTGCGTGAGCAGCATCTTTCCGCCACCGTCTTTAATCTGCCGATTCATCGAAATGAGCCTGCCGATGACAGTCGAGCAGATGAACGTGATGCCAGCGAGGTCAACCTCCACTGACTTCGGTTGCAGTTCAAGAACCTCGGAGCACGCCCGCGTCACCTCATCAAGCGCCAGCACATCGGCCGAGCCGCTGATTGCCAGCGTCACCAGCTGTGTTTCCGGCGAGACGGTTGTCGTAAAGCTCAGCACGCGGTTCCGCTCCAGACGAGAATATTGCACTCCGATTTCACGAGTCATAAGCATAACCATTCTCCAGCCACCGATATGGGCCACACGCCAATATCCGCCGACGACTCCTGCGTCGTAGCGCCCCGTAAAGCAATGCGAAAAAAACTGTCACCGGCGGACACCAGAATCCAACGAAATGCCTCCTCCACAAAGTATTAGGGTTTTTACTAGGAATTTCGTGCCCCAAATCTTGCAAGAGTACGAACAAAATCCTTCTAGGATAAACCTAAAAAGGGCATATCATCGTTTCGTTATGCTTCACACCGCCGCCATCGCACTCGGATCGAACCTTGGCGACCGTCACGCCAACCTGACCCGGGCGACCGAACTGCTCGCGGCGACAGTGGGCATTTCTCATTTGCGCTCCAGCGAGTTCATCGAGACCACCCCGCTGCGGGTTGGCTCGGCTGATCCAGGCGGTGCGTACCTCAACGCGGCGGTCGTTGTCACCACCACCCTGCCCCCCTGTGCCCTGCTGCAAACACTGCAAACAATTGAGCAGACTATGGGCCGGGACCGCGCCACACAACCCCACGGCTCCGCCCGGGTTATTGATCTGGACCTCGTTCTCCACGGAGAAACGGTTGTGCAGTCGCCCGCGCTCACCCTGCCACACCCCGCCATGCATGAAAGAGACTTTGTGCTCCGTCCGCTGGCGGCGATTGCCCCTGACATGGTCATCCCCACCACCGGTCGCACCGTCGCTGCGGAGTTTGCCAGACTCACAAATCGCTAACCCGAACAATCCGGTGTCAAACCAACTTTACCGAATCTTCACCTTGAGCCGTACGCCGTTCTACGGTGGCCCCCCACTGGTCGCCATGTTTTCTCTCGCAGTCGTCCACCCCGCGAAATTTCCGCCTTGCCCGATCAATTTGCATCATCCCGAACCGACCTTGCCATCAAACGCATCCTGCTGATCCGGCCCAGCGCGCTCGGGGATGTGTGCCGCACCGTGGCGGTTGCCGCCCGGCTCAAATCGCTGTTCCCGGATGCCCACCTTAATTGGTTGATTCAAGATAACTTTGCTGATGCCGTCTCGGCCCATCCTGCCGTGGACGGCGTGCTGTTCTTTCGCCGGGGCAGGCTCAGGGACGGGCTGGGCGCAAAGCTTTCAAGTCTGCGCGAATTGTGGGCCGAGCTGAAGGCTGGCAACTACGACCTCGTCGTCGATGCACAAGGGCTGCTTCGCTCGGGCCTCATGACCCGCGCCACTGGAGCGAGAATTCGCCTTGGCCATGGCGATGCACGCGAGTGGGGATGGATTGGCTATACACAAAATGTAGAGTGCACGGCTGAACACGCCGTTGAGCGCACGCTGCAACTGCTGGTGCCGTTATACCAAATGCTCGGCCGCCCGGTTCCCCCATTGCCGACGACGTTACCAGCGTCCTGGCGGCTTCACAGCGTACCCGGCGCAGCGTCATGGATCGCCACGCAGCCGTGGTCACAGTGCCGCTACACCGTGCTGGCACCCACTTCACGGTGGATCGCCAAGGCGTGGCTGATCGAGCGATTTGATGCGGTGGCTGCCCGGCTGCTCGCCAGCGGGGCGTGCGACCGCATCATCGTCGTCGGGGGCCCGGGCGAGCAAACCCAATGTGCCCCACTGCTGGCTCGCGCTGCGGCCGACCCGCGGGTTGTTGACCTTGTTGGCCGCACCACCGTTGGCCAGCTCATGGCCACCATCGAGCACGCGGCCCTAGTCATCGCCAATGACTCGGCGGCGGTGCACATGGCCGCGGGGTTTGATCGGCCGCTGGTGGCCCTCTATGGGCCGACAGAAATTGACTTAGTTGGGCCGCTGCTGCGTCGGACCGATGTGATTCGCATCGGCCGCAGCAGCGATTCGCTCAATTACAAAGATGCACGCCATCGGGAAATGATGTACCGAATCGGTACTGATATCGTCGAGCAGATGGCACGGGCGAGGCTGCAGCGCTGAATCATCGGGTGGGCTGCCCTAAACTTGATTCAGTACTGGCAAGGTTTCAAAGGCAAGCTATGGCAAAGTCATCAGGTGGTCCATCCGTGGCGGCAGGCAAAGCAGCTCAGGACGCAGCAATCGCGGCGACTCAAAGCACGCCCGCGAAGCCATCCAAGGCCCCGCCCAAAGACTCGCCCAAGCCAGTGCCAGCCCTGTCTGCTGGAGACTTCATTGACCGCGGCCCATGCCCCCTGTGCGGCTCTGTGGGCGATGCATCATTCGAAACGGTGTACGACTTTGATGTGGTCCCGGTGCGTCGCTGCCGCGACTGCGGACTTATTCACTCTGCCCGCATCATGAGCGATGCGGGCACGGCCAAGTACTACCAGGATGTCTTTGGCTCTGAATTTCACAAGCGTGGTCAAATGATCAACGCTGATGTGAACATGCTTGCGCTCAAGAAAATGCTTCCAATTCGGGAAGTGGCCACCTTCCTGGATGTCGGGTGCGGCTATGGATTCCTGCCGTGGCTTCTCAAATCGATAGGCGTCAAGCCCATGGGTGTCGAGATCAGCCGCGGTGAGGCCCAGCATGCCCGTGACTATCTCACGATTGACGTGCGCACGGGCACACTCGAGAATGCCGGGATGCCGACGAACTGGTTTGATGCTGCGGCGTGCTTTGAGGTGATCGAGCACATCCCAAGGCCGGTGCAATTTCTCAAGAAACTTGCCGAGCACATCCGACCGGGCGGGTACATTATCATCGGCACCGACAACTTTGAGTCCCCGGTGGTGCAGCGGATGGGCGCACGCTATCCGAAGTGGATTCCGCACACGCACGTGAACCACTTCGGCCCAGAGACTCTCACAGAGACCATCAAACGGGCCGGACTGAAGGTGGAGAGCATCTGGTCTTATACCCCACTTGAGAATTCTCTTCGCTCGCGGCTGCCCAAGTATCGCAAGCCGATTGATCCAAAGCTGGCCTGGAACTTCTCGAAGCATATCAAAGAGGAGATGGGCCGCGGCTACCCGCTGTTCTGGCTTCGCAGCGAGCTTGCGAAGATCTGGTCGGGCAAACTGACACTCGGCAAGAACGGTAAAGGATCAATGATGTTCGCTGTAGCGCGGCCGCGGACGTGACCCGGGAGGGACCACAAGAAAGGTGTGCAGTGGCGTGGCTTGGGAGAGCGCTGCGAGATCACTGCGGAGTTGAAGCCCGCACAGCATGAGTAGTTGGCGTGGTGTTTTCTTGGCTGCACAGGCGGTGTAGTCGCAGCACTGTGTGGACCCACGGTACACTTTCGCGTACCGCGCTAATGGTACAAAACGGTGCAAGAGGGTGCAAAAGGGTGCAAAAGGGTGCAACTAGAACTCAACGACGCTAAGCAGTCCGTTGCGCTCCGGCGTTTCGCGCTGGGGCCAAGGGGCGCGCACCAGCGTGTAGAGTGGGATGTGCCGGGGGCAACCTAGGCGGATGAGCTCCGCCATTGAATCTCCCATGCCCCGGGAGACGCAGCAGAGTGTGCTGCCGATCGCAGTTGCGCCGCTGGCCATCGCACCGGGCAGGTCGCTTGAGGTGTGGGGCGTGAGTGTTCTGCCGAACCAGCGTTCCAGTTGTTTTCGCAGCGCGGGGCCGAAGCGTGGCAAGTGGGCGAGCGAGCGGCCGAGGCCCGCCAACGGCAGCCGAACCTGGCCGCCGTGGGTGTGACCGGCGAAGATGAGCGGGAGCCCGAGTTGCGCGCCGTGCGCGAGAACCGTTGGGCGATGGGCCAGTGTGAGCGTAAAGGGCTTGTGCAATGCGGCGCGGTCAAGCCCGCAGGCTAGGAGTGTGGCCAGCGGGTCTTCCGGATAATCCATTCCCACAAGGCGCACGCTTGGGTGTGGCTGCACTGCTCTGCCACCGAGCCAGATGATGCCGCTCTCGCCACTTTGGCTGATTGCCAGCTTGCGCATCACGGGGTTGTCATGATTGCCAAAGACACCGTAGCAGCCAAGTGATGCGCGGCAGGCACGGGCCAACTGCACAAGGGCACGTGCGGCGAAAGCTTCTTGGCCGATTTCATCGCACCAATCCCCTGTAAACAGCGCCAGGTCAACTTCAACCGAGGCCACTGCATCGAGGGTCCGTCGCCACCATGCGCCCTGCTCGGCCGGGGCTTGGCGGTCAGAACCATCAACCCCGCGACGAATGTGCGAGTCTGAAAAGTGCAAGATGCGGAGCCCCACCAGCGCATCGGGCAACTGCGGGTGCGGGATAGTCAGTGCCTCGAGTGGCTCAGCCACCGCGGCGTGACGGGGGTGGCTGGGCACCGGAGGAACCGGGCGAGATATCACGGAACCGGTGGTCATGTGGTGCGGCTACTCCTCACGCTTGACGTTACCGGCCTGCCCGGGCTTGAGCCTTCGGAACGCGGCGTACAACGTGCGAGGCTTGGGCGCTGCGGGAACCGCTGGCGCGGGCGCCGGTGCGGGCGCGGGCGCCGAACCAGAACTGGAACCAGAACCAGAACTGGAACCAGAACCAGAACTGGAACCAGAACTAGAACCAGAGTTGGCACCAGCGTTACCGCCGGAGTTGCCGCCACCGCCGCGGCCCCGACCACCACGGTTGTCACCACCGCGGTTGCCATCACGACCGCCGCGGCCACCGCCGCCCTGACCTCCCTGACCGCCCTGACCACCCTGACCTCCCCGGCTGCCAGAACCGCCACGAGAGCCGCCACCACCACCTGAGCTTCCGCCTGCGGAGACTTGCCCGGCGGGTTGGCTGCCGCTGTTCCCTCCACCGTTGCCCCCGCCGCCGCCGCCACTCTTGCCCCGCCCGCGACCGCGGCGACGACGGCCACCGCCACTGCCATCTCCACCTTCACTGCCTTCGCCGCCATCGGCACGTTCTTCGGAACCGCCATCTTGCTGGCCTGCA
This sequence comes from Phycisphaerales bacterium, assembly GCA_038231815.1. Taxonomy (GTDB): domain Bacteria; phylum Planctomycetota; class Phycisphaerae; order Phycisphaerales; family UBA1924; genus CAILKP01. The sequence goes on along the minus strand of JBBRKQ010000095.1, from coordinate 5,042 downwards.
TCATCCGCCGATGCGGCTGGTGCTGGCCCGTTCACGGATTGACCCGCAAACTGGCCATCACTGGGCGCCATAGTTGAATCAACCGGGCCTTGTGGGGGTGAGATGTCGGACATTGAGTGGTGGACGACCTCGCCTTGGGACTGGTTCTGGCCTTCGGGCGCACCATCCTGATCGCCATCACTGCGGCTGCGACCGCGACCACGGCGACGACGGCGGCGCTTGCGCCCGCCGTCGCTGTCAAACTCATCGCCATCGACGGCGCCATCGGCCGGGCCATCGCCCTTGGTGCCATCGGCCGCGGCCAAGGGCTCCTGCGTTTCATCCGCTGAACCACTACCGAGAGCCGCCTCGCCGGTTGACTCGTTTGCTGTGCGTGGGCCCTGTCGCTGCTGATTGCCGCGACCAGTGTTTGCCGATTTTCCACGATTGCCCCGCCCGCTACCGCGCTCGGGGATCGGCAGACCATCGGGACCGAGCAGCACATCACCGGGCAGTGCGGCGATGGGTTCACCCTCGGGGCCCATGGTGATGACCTCCGGCACTTTCCCGCTGCTTTGCTGGAAGTTGTTTGAGCGACCGCCGTTGCCGTTACCGCCTTGGCCTGAGGCTGCATCGTCGCCATCATCCTGCGGCTGCTCGAGAATCATGCGTGGGCCGCTGATCTTGGCGGGCTCAACATGTGCCGGACGCACGGACTGGTTAAAGGGAGACTTCTCAAGATTGGTAATCGCAACGTCACGGTTGTCGCGACCATCTCGACCATCCTTGCTGTCTTTGCCACCGCGACCGCGACCCCGGCCGCGGCCCGCTTTGCCGCGGCGCTTGGACGTATCGAGCTGAAAGTTCTCACCATCACCCGTCTCGCCGCTTTCGCCGACGATCTCGACACCCACCTCCTCGTGTGCGGCGAGGTGGTCACGCGGATCGTCGGTGTCCTCGGGCAAGATGGGCACATCGTCGTCACCATCATCGGCAATGAGGGCATCGGGGTCCTCAAACTGCCGGAGCGTCTCTTCATTCAGCTTGAACTTGGGGAGGCGGGCGACATCAACATCACCACCGCTCGCGTCGTACGCGTAGATCGAGACGCGATCCATCGGCACGGAATCGGAGAGCCGCACGGCGACGACCTTGCCCATGACCTTCTCAAGGCGGACAAGCTGGCGGCGCTTGGTGCTGATGAGCTCGCTGGCGACGCGCGAATGGACGACCATCTCGACTTTGGCCACTTTGTCGTGGTCCAGAATCGCCGCGGCTTCGCGGAGCGCATCGGCGGCGAGGGACTCGGCACGCTGGATCAAGCCGCGACCGTGGCAGGTGGGGCAGTCGTGAAAGTGCTGGCTCTCGTGGCTGCCGCGCATGCGCTGGCGGGTCATCTCAAGGAGGCCAAACTCGCTGATGGGTGTTAGTGTGCTCTTGGCGCGGTCGTGCTTCATCAGCTCGGCCATCTTGCTTTCAACCTCGCGGCGGTGCTTGAAGGCACGCATGTCGATGAGGTCGTTGACGACGATGCCGCCCATGTCGCGCAGGCGAAGCTGGCGGGCGATTTCATCAACGGCTTCGAGGTTGGTTTTGAGCGCGTTGGTTTCGCTGTCGGAGGCGTCGCGGTGCTTGCCGCTGTTGACGTCGATGGCTACCAGCGCCTCGGCCTCATCAATCACCAGCCTGCCGCCGGATGGCAGCGGCACTTCGCGCGAGTAGATCGTGCGGATCTGCTCCTCCAAAGCCATGCCGTGGAACACCGGCGTCTTTGCGGTGTAGTGGGCCAGCATGGTAGTTGACCGTGGGGAGACGATCTTCATGAACCGGGCGGCGCGCTTCAGGCCGATCTCGGAGTCAATCACGACGCGCTTGGTATCGCTGGTCAGCAGATCGCGCAGTGAGCGAAACAGCAGATCACCCTCGCTGTAAAGCAGCCGCGGCTTGGCGCCCATCTTGCGGCGCTTTTCCATGTCTTTCTGGAGGCGAACGAGGTACGCCAGATCACGCTTCAGATCCGCTTTAGTGCGGTCAAGCCCCGCGGTGCGGACGATGAAGCCGAAACCCTCGGGCAGCTCAAGCTGATCGAGGATCACCTTCATCTTGTCGCGGGTGTCTTCATCCTCAACCTTGCGGGACACGCCGACCTTGTCCATACCGGGCATCATCACCAGGAAGCGACCGGGGATGGAAAGGTAACTTGTGACTGTTGGCCCCTTAGAGCCAACGCCTTCTTTGAGAACTTGGACAATGACTTCATCGCCGCGTTTGAGGCAATCCTGGATGGGCGGGCGATCGCGCCGGGGAATCTTCTTGCCGATGCGTTCGGCGGCGTCCGCCTCGGCATCGGGGAAGTAGCGCGGGTGAAGGTCGCTGCCGTGGAGGAAGCCGGCGGATTCAAGGCCGAACTCAACAAAGACGGCCTGAATGGCCGGCTCGACGTTGGTAACGCGGCCGACGTAGATGTTGCCAACATGGGAGACATTGTCGGCACGCTCGGAGAAGAACTCCTCGATGCGGCCGTTTTGGACTACTGCGACTCGGCATTCTTCGCCGGGGACGTAGTTGATGATCAGTTCACGTTCTGGGTGAGGCATAAAAAGTGGGCTTTCTGAAATTGCTCAAAAGTATTTTGAATATTGCTTGTGGGCTGCCGGGTCCGAAGATTCGGAACCATGCGTGCAGCATGCCTTGGGGTACACGCCATGTGATAGCGTGCGACGCCCGAAGACCTTGGTGGCGGCGGATGTGCGGGACAATTGTTCTTGGGGTAGTGCTTCCCACGGACGAGCGAAACCTTGCCTTTGGCCGGGCGACGCCTTCACGGCGATACCTGGCGTTCGGCGGTCATCTGCATCGTGCTGCGAAGCTGGGCTTTGCAGCGGTTCTGGAAGTATGGTCGGTGCGGAACTGCGCTGGCGAGGGCGTGCGGGGTGGACGATGAGTTCTTGCGGTGAACCGGAACTCGGGGTGAACGGAAACCTCGGTTTTTTGCGCCCATCTGCCGCACCAGCACATCGCTGGAACGCACAGACTCGCAGGCCCGAAGCTTCCGGCAGGTGCCACCCAAGCCGTGCAGGTGCACGGCGAAAGCGGACTTGCCACCCAAAATCAGCACGGTCACGATTTCTCGTGCGGCCGCCACTGATTTACCTGCGGGATGGGGAGGGGTCTTGGATTTTGTTTGATTGATCTTTGGGGCAAAGCCCGGCGACCAAACAAACACACCAGCGGACCGGCAACTCCATGCCGCCAACAAAGCACGCTGACCAGACGCGGCACGCTCCTACAACATTCAGGATGCGGACGACGCCGGGTTGTCTTTGGCCCAAGGTTCCAAGGGCAAACGGGAGGCGGCGGCGAGCGGGCACACCTGGCATTGCAGGTGGCACCCAGAATCGCGGACCATCGACCGTCTGACCTTAGCCTTCGGCGGAACGACCGTCGAAAGCCTCGGGCATGATCTTCCTGGTGACGTCGCGCAGGTAACTGGCGACGGCAACATCGGAATCGATACCTGCGGCACGTTTGGCCACAAGCTCGCACTGCTCGATCGTTACGCTCCGAATCAGCCGTTTGAGAGCTGGCAGGGAGCCTGACGTCGCTGAAAGCGTACGCAGGCCGAGACCCAGAAACAGCATCGTGTATTCAAGCTCACCAGCGGTCTCGCCGCAGCAGGAAACCGGGATACGCGCAGTTTTTGCCGCATCGACGGTGAGCTTGAGCAGTTTGATGACCGCCTGGCTGGCCGGGTTGTACATTCCCGCGACCAATTCATTGGTTCGGTCAACGGCGAGGGTGTACTGCACAAGATCGTTGGTTCCGATCGAGAAAAACTGTGCTTGGCCGGCGAAACTGTCGGCACAGAGAGCCGCGGCGGGCACCTCCACCATCATCCCTACCTTGACGTCGCCATCGACCGGGAGCCCCTCATCACGCAGGTCTTCCATTACTTCATTCAAGAAGAACTTGGCTTTGCGGAACTCCTCAGGAGTGGTGACCAAAGGGAACATAACCCGAACACTTCCGGGCGTAATAGCGGCCGCTCGCAAAATCGCCCGGAGCTGCCGCTTGAACATCGGCAGGTTCTGGAGGCAATACCGGATGCTTCGGCAGCCGAGCATGGGATTGCGTTCCGGGTTTTCTGCTCGCTCCTGCTCCTGCGTGTACTTGTCGGCACCCAAGTCCATGGTGCGGATGGTGAACGGGCGGCCGCCGAGGAGCTTGACGCACTCGGCATAGGCCTCGTAGTGCTCTGCCTCGGTGGGCTCGGTCTCTTTGGTCAGGTACAAAAACTCGGTTCGGTAGAGGCCAATACCGCTGCCGCCCGCATCGATCACTTGCGGGATCTCATCGGGAAACTCGATGTTACCTTGCAGCTCGATGGTTGTACCATCAAGCGTGATGCAGGGGAGGTCCTTGAGCTCGCGGAGCGAGATGTTAAACAGCCGCCGCCGTTCCTGCCAGCCTTTGTAGGTGGCAAGTGTTTTCTGCTCGGGGTCAAGGATCACGGTGCCGGAGTCACCATCGACGATGATGGGCACGCCTTCGGTCACTTGAGCATTGACGCCGGTGCAGCCGACAACAGCCGGGATGCCCATGGCGCGGGCGAAGATGCCCGTGTGGCCTGTTTTGCCGCCAAATTCAGTAACAAACGCCTGCACGTGGCTGCGGTTAAAGGCGGCGGCCTGCGAGGGAGTCAGATCGCGGGCGACGACGGTGGCCCGATGGGTCAGACCGGCGAGTTTGCTTTGATGCTCACCGATGAGGTTCTTGAGGATGCGCAGCGAGAGGTCTTGGACATCATCAACCTTGGTCTTAAACGCTGCATCTTTGAACCCGGCGAACTTTTCAGCGAGTTGCTGGAGCGTACTGGAGGCCGCGAACTCGGCCGTGACTGACTCACGGTCGATCAAGTCATGCATGGGCCGAGTCAGAGTCGGGTCTGCCAGCATGCCGAGATGGAACGCGAAGATTTTGGCGGCCTCGGCGCCGAGTTCCTTGTCGGTTCGGGCCCGCAGTGCAGAAAGCTCGTTGATGGACTTTTCAAGCGCATCGGTGAG
>JBBRKQ010000094.1:0-15394 GCA_038231815.1 Phycisphaerales bacterium | reverse complement strand
TTCGGCGCCAGCGACCCTCTGGCCGATGTCGCCGGTGGCCCAAACGGCGGCCCCGATGGCATCGTTGATGGCAACGACTTCGTCGCGTTCATCAACGCCTTCGGCGCAGGCTGCTAAGTTTTCGGACCAAGGGTTTTCCCGATTCGCGCCGAAAGCTTCACATAGAGAACAGTTCCCCTGAAGTCTCTTTCAAACCCCCGGCCCCCTGGCCGGGGTTTTTCATGCCTGAACCGCTCCCGGCACGGTTTTACACCTTTGGTCTTTGGTCCACAGATTACCCAGATTATGAAACGCTCATATGCAACCCAACCCGCGGCATGAAACGGTTTGACATTTATGATCAATTTTTGTGAAACTCAGATGAATCCCCTCGAAAACCCTTGATTTGGTGTTATATTACAGGTTGTCCGCTTGAAGCGATGACTCCTCGTCGCGATGCGGTGTGCTCACCATGGTCTTTGGAAGAAAGGGATTTTTATGACTCGTAATAGCTTGATCGTTCTTGGCCTTGTCGCTTGCACTGGTTTGTGCGCGAACTCCGCATTGGCACAGCCAGCGGTTTTCGAGGACCTAGGCACGCTGCCAACTGGTTCAATCACCTCGCAAATCCTGACATCAAGGACGGCAGCTTTGACGGCAACTGGCATTAGGTGGTACAGGTTCACGCTGCCCGCTCCGGCAAACGCATCCAACAGCAGTTTCCTTGATCTATACACCACCGCCGCCGCCACCGGCTCGCTCAGCAACGCCGACAGCGAAATCGGGCTGTATACCAACACCGGTGCGTTCATCGCAACCGATGATGACGACGGCGCGGGCGCCTTCAGCGCACTCTCATTTGGCTTAGCAACACCAACGCGCCCGGCCAACGGAACCAGCTTGATTTTCAACGGTCGTGACGGCGCAAACGTCCTTCCCGCCGGAACGTACTGGCTCGCGGTTGGCGCCTTCAACTCAACGTTTACCACCGGAGCTGGAGCCAACTGGACCGTGACAAGCACCGCGACTGCAACCGGAAACGTGAACTTGTTCCTCTCGTACGGGATAAATGCCGCGATAACGAGCCCGACCGGAGTTGCCGCAATCACCGGCAGCCCGGTCTGCAATGCTTCGGCATCCACCGTGAAGTTCGCTGTGACCGTCACCCCCGGTGCCAACCCCACCAGCACCGGCCTGCTCGTCACCGCCGACCTCTCAACCCTCGGCGCTGGCGCGGCTGTTGCGCTCAACGACACCGGCACCAACGGTGACCTAGTCGCCGGCGACGGCATCTACAGCGTGGACCTAGCCATTCCCGCTGCCGCAACGCCCGGTACCTTCGCCACAACCTTCGCAATATCTGATGCACAAGCCCGCACCGCTAGCGGCTCGTTCCCGGTAGTAACTATTAATTCCCCCGCCACCCCACCCACCGTCGTCGGTGATCTCGGTGACCTCTCCCTCCCCGCTCAGGTGACACGCACGTTCGATCTACCCGCTCTGGGTGTTCAGTGGTACTCATTTACCCTGTCGTCGCCAGTCTCAGCTGGCTCCGGCACGTTCCTCGACATCGATACAGCCGGTTCCGCAGGCTGCCCCGACACCGAGATCGGCCTGTTCAGCGCCGCAAACTGCGGTTCGTTCATCACAACTGATGATGACAGCGGCCCCGGTTTCTTGTCTCAGCTCTCCTTCGGTGCTGGCTCCCGCCCGGCGCCAGCGCAGGGCACATGCACCTCGGTTGGTATTGCCTACGCGGGCGGCGCAACGCTGCCCGCTGGCACCTATTACGTCGCGGTGGGTATGTTCAACACCAACTTCGCTGCTCCCTACACCGCAACTTCAACCAGCGGTCCGGCTACAACAGGCGTTGTCTTAAATCTCCGCTCTACCGCCTCGCCGTCCAACCCAACCGGCACCGGCCTCGCCACTCCAAGCACCGCCGTCAACGATGGCACCGGCTCCGTGAATCTCCGCGTCACGGTCACCCCCGGCTCATTCCCCACCTCCACCGGCCACACCGTGACGGTCAATGGCACCGGAATCGGCGCTGGCACGGTCACACTTCTTGATGATGGCGTTGCCCCCGATGCAGTCGCCGGTGACAACATCTTCAACGGAACCGCAACCGTTGCCAACGGCACCGCCGTCGGCTCCACGCCGCTGCCCTTCACCATCACCAGTTCGGATGCACGCGTCGGCTCGGGCAACATCGCCCTGACCGTTCGCGAGCCCTCCGGCGCGTGCTGCATCGGTGGTGCTGCATCAATCCTGACCGCTTCGGCCTGTGCGACCTCCGGCGGCACCTTCAGAGGTGATGGCAGTAGCGCCCTGGGTACCGGCACGCTGTACACCAGCGCCGATCCGTTCCCAATCGCGATTCCGGACAACGTACCGGCCACCCCCGGAACGTCGACCATCACCATCACCGACACGACCACGATCACCTCGATCGCAGTCAAGGTCGGCTTGACCCACACCTTCGTGGGCGACCTGATCGGCACGCTTTCCAACGGCACCACCACCGTAACCATGTTCAGCCGCGTCGGTGGCGGCTCCGACCTCGCCGGCACCTACAACTTTGCCGATGCGGCAACTGTTCCCTTCGGCACGGGTGTGAGCCCGTTGGCATCTGGTGACTACTTGCCCGCGGGCACCGGTTCCGGGCCGCTCTCGGCCTTTGCAGGTTCTTCCATCGCCGGCACTTGGACGCTCACGGTTTCTGACAATGCAGGGCTTGATGTCGGCACGATCGACAGCTTCACGATTGATCTGAACCCGACGCCCTGTGCGGTTGCTTGCCTCGCCGACATCGCCGGCGGCCCGACCGGTGGCCCGGACGGCATCGTTGACGGCAGCGACTTCATCGCGTTCATCAACGCCTTTGCCGCCGCCGACCCGCTGGCCGACCTCGCCGGTGGCCCCACCGGTGGCCCGGACGGCATCGTCGACGGCAGCGACTTCATCGCGTTCATCAACGCGTTCGCCGCCGGTTGCTAAATCGCCCGCAAAGTTTGGTCCTCAGTTCTTCCCGGTCCTCCAAGACCACTCGAGCTGACTTCCCGCGACCAAACAAGTAGTTTCGAACAGTTCGCCCCAGCGGCCCCCAGAAGTGGGGGCCGCTTTTTTTATGCCCGCGCCACAAACCCCTCCTGCCTCCTTCCGCACCCCTCCCCCAAGTTTCAGACACACGCTTAATCCCCCATTGTGAACAATCTTCCAATTTACACCGCGCCATTTCAGCAGTATGTCGTATGGTTACCAGAGTCAGCCGCCTGTGCCCCGCCTCCCCGCCCCTTTTGCAGCCGCCCGACTTTGTTCCAATGCTCTCGGAGTTCGCGCAATGGCCCTTGCAATTTCCCGGGTGCTCACCGCCGCGGCCATCGCCGCCACCGCACACGTGGCCAGCGCCGTTCCCAACCTTGAAGTCGAGCCAAACGAATACAAAAATTCAGCCACCCCCGCTGATTCCGGCGGCTCTGGTATGGCCAGTGGTGACACAATCACCGGCACCAGCACCGGCAACTTCATCGGCTTCGGTGGCGACTTTTCCGTTGACATCTATCGCGTCCGGACCGCGATCGCGCCACCCGGAATCTATCGCCACCGCCTCTCCCTCACCGCAGCGATCAACTCCTACTCAGCTTCCATACGCGGCCTAAACCAGTCAGAGTTCGGCATCGGCCTGACGGATGTGGTCATCCAAACCGCCCAGTCCGGCGACACAACCCCGCCCCGTTTTGTCCAGTGGTACGGCTTCGGCCAAGGTGAGCAGTTGTACTACCGCGTCAGCGGCACCCCGCAAACAGTCACGCCGTACACGGTCACGCTTGAAAGCGTGCCCATCGCGCCCGTCGTCGCCGCCGCCCCCCTAGTCGCCGGGCCAGTAACAATCTCGCTTGCCCCGGGCAACCAGAACGATGCTGATTTCTGGGTGTACGACTCACAGTTCAATCCCGTTCCCACCTTCGGCGCAGATGAGCCCAACACCGCCACTCGCACCCTCATCCCCGGCACGTATTACATCGCATGGGGCGACTGGAACTTGGCCAACAACCAGCCCAACCCCGCCACCGAAACGTTCTTGGATTCGTCGGTGATGGACTTCCCCGGCGTTGTAGTCTGCAGCAGCCAAGCGACGCTGCCCTTCAATGATTTGAACATCACCTCGCCCTCCGGCACGGTCACTGTGTCCGTCGGCAAGCCCGGTATGTTTGATATCGCCTTCGTCCAGTTTGCCGTGATCGAGCCACCCCCGCCCACCCCAATCACCCTCAGCAGCAGCACGCAAATCCTCCGCCGGGGCGGTCCGGGAAATCTTGAGTCGTTCCTCGTGACCCTCACAACCACGGTCACCAGCGGAGCAAACCCCTCCTCCAGCGGGGTCAGCGTGACCGCAAACCTCGGACTAATCGGAGCCGGCACCGCATTCTTCCATGATGATGGCACAAGTGGCGATGCAGTCGCCGGTGATGGTGTGTGGACCTTGCAGTTCGATGGCTTCCCGCTCCCCGCGGGCACCAGCACTATCCCGCTCGCAACCCAAGATGCCCAAGGTCGCGCCGCCGCGGCAGTGGCCACAGTGGTTCTGTACGACGTCCAGCGTACCGATCTCGGATCCATCGCCTTTGATGACACCGACCGCGCGACCCAAGCAACCTTGCAAGGCGCCGGTGATGTGCACTGGCTGCGATTTGAGATCGCACAATCCGCCGCCGCACCAGACAGATTTGTCGATGTGCACACCGGCGGCTCAGCCGTACCAGACACCGAAATCGCATTGTTCGATGCAGTCGGCAACCTTGTCGCGCAAAATGACAATTGGGACCTGCCCTCCGCCAGGCTATCGGGTTTGTCATTCGGCCGCCAATTCCCGCTGCGGGTGTACCCAGGCATCACCAGTCTAGATGCCCCAGTGAGCATGTCAGGCCAGAACGGACCGCTGCCGCCCGGGCAGTACTATCTGGCAGCCACTGAGTTTGATGCAATGTTCATGCCCGGTTTCGATGTCCGCTGTAATGCAGCCTCCGGCACGGCCGCCGGTGGTGGCGCAATCCAGCTCCACATCATCACCAGCACCCAAGCGCCACCGCCATTGTGCGCTGCCGACATCAATCTCGATGGCATCGTCGATGGCGGTGATTTCACCGCATTCGTCAACTCGTTCTCAGCCGGAGACATCTCCGCTGATGCCAAGGCCGATGTCAACAGCGACGGCACCATCGATGGTGACGATTTCGTCCTGTTCATCAACGCCTTCAGCGCCGGATGCTAATCAGCCATCAAGTTGCCCGCCAAGCGGAAGTTGCCAAACCCTCGCCACGTTCACGCTGCGCCCCTGCGTTCATCCCTCTGTTCTACCACAACGCAACACAATCAGCCGCGCACGCACGACGACCGGTAACACTCAATCCCTCACCTCCACCATCCATCCCACCGCCGTACCCGAGGCAACGGCCGATGTACCACCAACAGGAGCCCCTCATGGACCTCGGTGACCCGTGGATGATTCTCTCCGGCCTGCTCATCGGCATGATCGGCTTCATGCTGTTCAACATCGGCCGCAAAGAAGCAAACCTAAAGCTCTTGGCAACCGGCGCAGCGCTGTGTGTCTACCCCTACTTCATCGGCTCGCTGCTCCCCCTCTGGCTCGCATTCTTCGGCATCATGGGCCTGCTTTACCTCGTGCACCGCACAACATAAGCCCACCTCGTTTCAGGTGGCACCCCCTCCCGTTCGCCCCCAACCCGCGAATCATGAAACGCCGGCCCACCCCGGCTCACGGTGGCTCTCTGTTTATACTGCGCTGCCATGCCCCACAACCACAACCACAACCACAACCACAACCACAACCACAACCGCAACCGTCATCGCGTCCCGGTACTTCGTGGTGGCCAACCCCGTTGCCTCCTCCTCGCCGCCGCCGTGGCCCTCATCGCGGCGCTGTCCGGGTGCAGCACCACCGCAGCGCCCAAGCCCGAAGCCGCAGCCATCAGCTTTCCACCCGCCCAAGCCCGCATCCTGCCCGTACACCGCGGCAAGGATGGTTCAGTCATCTCATGGAATGACATGATCGCCCAAGCCGCCGCGGCGGATGTCGTCATCCTCGGCGAAAATCACGGCCACCCCATCGGCCTCCCCTGGGCCGCAACACTCTTCGATGATCTCCTAAAGAAAGCCCCAACCGCCGCCCTCGCTATGGAGTTCTTCGAGCGCGATGAGCAAACCCGACTCGATGATTACCTCCTCGGCCTGACCGATGAAAAATCCTTCATGCAGCGCACCGGTCGAACCAACACCACCGGAGGCAGCTACCCGCCCGGCCACCGTCAAATGATCGAAAGCGCCAAGGCCAACAACCGCCCCGTCATCGCCGCCAACGCACCGCGAGCCATAATCCGCTACCTCCGCGGCAAGAATTACGATGATCTCTCCACTCTCACTTCCGAGCAGCGGCGACTCTTCCAGATTCCACAAGCCTCCCCGCAAGGCCGCTACCGCGATGACTTTGACGCCATCATGACGGCAATGTCCACCGACACGCCCAACGCGCCAAGCACGCCCGCAAGCACCGCAACCATCGCCGATGCACCGCCAATCGTCCCTGCGCCAAAGCCCCTAAAACTCACCCCCGAGCAAAGCGCTAAGTTCGATGCCAAGTTCCGCGGCCAACAGTTGTGGGATTGGACCATGGCCAACAGCGTGACCCGAGCGGTTGATGCCGGTAACCATCCCGTCGTGCTAGTCGTCGGCCGCTTCCACAGCGACTTCTTCGGCGGCACGCCCCAAGCCATCGCCACGCTGCGCCCAGCCACCAAAATCCTGACCATCAGCATCGTCGATCGTTCCTCAGACTCATTGAATCAAGCCGACCGCGACCGCGCCGACTTCGTCGTCTACGTCGGCCCATCCGCCGATGATCCACCTGAGAATAACTAGCCAGTATCGCCAACCAGCACCAGCACCAGTACCAGCGATCGCGCCAGCCCCTCACCGCGTCCAAGTCGCAAGCCGGTAATCAACCCCAACCGGAAGGCACGAAGGCTGCGCTGTTCCCAGCTTGTACCCCGCACCCAAGCGTTCCCGCGGGCTCGGATCATCCTGCTTCTCAGCCAGGCACAGCGCAAGCTGGCGGGCCAATTCATCGGATGCAGGCATGGCCGAAGCCGGGCCCGACAAGCCAACCACAATCATCTGCTGCGGCCTGGCCACGCAACGCCGCTCCTTCGATGCCGCCAGCAGTTCATCGCCCAGAACTTTGGTAATGTCCCGCCCGGTACCCCAATCCTCGTGCCACTGCGTCACACACCAGCAAGCCGGGCACTCATCATTCGGCTTGTCATCCTCACGAAACAACGCAACAACCATGTTCACATTCGGCTCTTCAGCCAATGCCAAAACTGCTGCCGCTCGCTCAGCCTTCGCCGCAACCGGTGTTGCCAGCCCACCCGAACCACCCGCCGGCTGCTTGGTCACAGCAAACCACACACCCGCCGCCAGCACAATTGCCGCCGCCGCCGCCATGGCCGACCAATGCACCAGCGGCGATGCGCCAGCGCCACCCGACAGCCGTAAGCCGCGTAAGGCAGGTCCGCCACAAACACCCGGCCCCTGACCTAGCCCCTGACCTGGCCCCTTACCCAGTCCCACACCTGGCCCCTTACCCAGTCCCATACCCGTCCCCTGCCCGGGCGTGCTCCCCAGTTGGTCAGAGAATCCGAGCTCATCGGCAAACTCCGCGGCCTCGGCCGACATCGTCAAAACACGTTCTGCGTAGCGTTCATTCATGGTGCACCCAGCCTCAGTTGCTTGGTTTCAGTGTGAAACAGTTGCGGTCCCCGTCGAAGAATGCCGCCCTCTTCGCCCCGGCCAGCTCCAGTCGGTTCGCCGGCGCGCTTCAAGCCGTTGCCCTCATCGCCAACCTGTGCCAGCTCGCCCTCCGGGCTGCTAAAGCCCTCCGGCCCAGCAAACCCATGGCTCCGCAGCACCAGCGCCAGCCGTGCCAACACGCCCCGTTTCCGCGCATGCGCAGTACTCGGTGAGACTCCAAGCTCCGCCGCAAGCTGCCGATCAGTCAGCCCCTGGCCAATCGCCCGCAGCAGCTCCCGTTCCGGTTCAGCAAACGCCCCTGTGCCCGGCCCAGCCGGGTGCACCAGCGTCCCATCAACAGCGCTACGCACAGCATCCAGCAGCGCCGCCGCATGCATCACCGCCGCCGGTTCATCACACGATCCTGTCAGCGGCCAGTCACCCCCATCACCCCCATCTGCCCCATCTGCCCCATCTGCCCTGTCGTAACCGCCAATCCCAGCCGCACGCACTCGCGAATCCCGGCCACTCTGCCGCGCATGCCGCAGCCACACGTTCGCCGCAATCGCATACAAAAATGTCGAGAGCTTCGCCCTCATCGGATCATACTGCCGATTACAAATCGCTTGCCAAAAAATCAGCCACGTCTGCTGCGCAAGCTCCTCCGCTGCATCCGGTCCGCCACCGGTCGCTCGGTCCAGCTTCCTGGCAAAGTGCCGCACAAGGCCAGCGCTCAGTCGCTCGTGTAGCTCGGCAATAGCCGCCTGGTCTCCCGCCGCCGCCAGAGCCGAGCAGCACTCAATCGATCGCTCGCCAGAGCCAGCAGCCACCGCTCTAGGTGGCGCAATCGCGGGTTGTACAGGTGGCCGCTGCATGACCAATCATTCTCGGCAATTCGTCATCAACATCCAAAGCGCACTGGCCACGCACCATTGTGCCCACAAAGTTTAGGTGTCCCGCCACCACCTCGCACATCGGCTATGCAGTCCGAGTAACCACACTTTCCCCCTATTTCTAAGCCGCACGCTCAAAAAATTCAGCTATTCTCGCAAAAGCCCAAAGATTCTCCCGAGCGCCCGCCGCCGCTGCATCACACCTTCACCACAATCCCCCTGCGGTGCATGAACAACGATGCCATCCAGTAAATCCCAATGTAAATCGCCGTCGCAATCCACGGGCCAATAACCGGCGAACTTATCGCCCCCAAATGGGCCTGCAGCGAAGTAAACATCACCTGCCCAGAGCCATCCGGTCCAAGTACACGCCAGCGCATCCACACCATCGTCCAAAGCATCTCGCCCACGAAGTAAATAAACAGCGAGTTGCTCCCCATAATCGCAAGCCACCACGTCACCCCGCCCCGCCAGCCCCGGCAATCAATCACCCAGTACATCAGCGCCAGCAGCGCCATCGCACTGCCAGATGACAGCAGCACATAACTGCTGGTGAAAAAATCCTTGCTGAAGCGATGGCCCATCACCCCATGCAGCACAAACGATGCTGCCACCATCGCAATGCCCGCCCCAAACAGCACAATGCAGCCCCAGCGAGCCGCCCGATCCTGCTCCATCAATTTCATCGAACCAGCCGTTCCCAAACTCCCCGATCGATTTCCCCGCAGGCTCAGCAGCATCTGCCCCGCCCACATCCCAAACACGGTGCAGCACATCGCCGGCAATCCCTGTGCGATCCCCGTGCCAATCCAGCCAAGTGCCTTCGTCTGATACTCCCAGTCCGTGCGGCTGGCAATCCACGCCTCCCGCTGCAAGCCCGCTTGCTCCGTCAGCGCCGGCATAAAAACCAGCTTGCCCACCAGCACCGCCAGCACCACCACCACCTGCGCCCATCGCGGCGTCAGCCACAGCACCGTGGCCAGCAAATAGCCCAGTGCAATCAGTGGCAAAATATCCCAGTGCAGCAGCGTGCCCCAGCTAATCGCCCGCCCAAGCTTGGGGGCAAAGCCGTTAATGCCCACCGCGTCCGCCCCCGTGCCAACCCAATCAAGGCTGTCCATGCTGGTGCGCGCCATAAACAGCACCACACCCAGAAAGTACAAAATCAATGCACGCTTGAGCGCGGCCGCAAGCTTTTGGCCAGTCGACCGCGCCGCACCTCGCCCGCTCGACATTGAAAACGGAATCGCCACCCCAACAATAAACAAAAACCACGGGAAAACAAAGTCCGCAAGCCACTGCCCGTGCTGCCCATTGTTCCACCCGGCATGCCCAAACCAACCCGGAAACGCCGTCTCGTTCCCGGAAAGATTAACCAGAAACATCAGCGCAATCACCATCCCACGAAACGCATCCAGCGACAGAATTCGGGCAGGCTTGGCAGCAGCATCAGCAATCATTCACCATCATTGCTCCACTTCGCACCGGTGGCGACATCCAGCGACATTCTCGCCCGTTTTCCCAACACCGCATCGCCAAAGCCAACCGCACAGAGTTTGGCCACTCCCACCAACTTTATCGCCCGAGCCCGCCAACCATCGCCCATGCCGCACCCGCTGCTTTCTTCCTGTGACACGCTCGAGGCCTACGCAGCCCGCATCATCGAGCCCGCAATCACCGTTGCCACAGCGCCGCTGCAAATCGCCGCCTGGCAAACGCAAGAGCCGGTGCCGTTCACCACCGCCACAACCCAGCAGTTCGCCCCGGTCACACTCGGCTGGCACTGGGGCCCCGTCTGGAGCACCTGCTGGCTCAGGCTCACCGGCGCCGTCCCCAGTGAGTGGGGGGGCAAGCCAGTCCACCTCGCCTTCGATAGTGATACCGAGGCCCTGCTGTTCCAAGCCGGCGTGCCGCAACAAGGATTCGATCCCAACCGCGACACCGCCCAAGTTCTCGCGGCCGCCAAAGGCGGAGATCACCTCGAACTTTTCGTCGAAGCCGCCTGCAACCACCCCTTCGGAGGTGTCGGCCTCAACTGGGACACCGCTGATACCAAGCGCCGTTGGCTCAGCCCCACTCCCGGCCGGCTGCACCGAGCCGAGCTTGTCCTCCGCGATGAGCCAACCCAGCAACTGGCATGGGCATGGCAATTCGCCATCGGCCTCATCCGCGAGCTGTGCCCGCCCAGCCCACCAATGTTCACACCCAGCGCGCCGTGGGCCGCAGATCAGGCTGTGTTTCAAAGCGGCCGCGCCCAGCAATTGCACGAGGCCCTCCTGCGAACCATGAAGCAAATTCACAGCCGCGATGCCGCCGCTGTGCGCGCGCAGTCGCCCGCAGCGCTCGCGCTCTTACTCGCCGCCCTGCGCCGTGAACCCGGTGAAACCGCGCTGGTCGGCCACGCCGTGGGCCACGCACACATCGATACCGCATGGCTCTGGCCCCTCCGCGAAACCCGCCGCAAATGCCAGCGAACCTTCAGTAACGTCCTACGTCTAATGGAAACCGATCCCGACTTCCGGTTCATGGCCAGCTCCGCCCAGCAC
The DNA here is from genome assembly GCA_038231815.1 of Phycisphaerales bacterium. GTDB lineage: Bacteria > Planctomycetota > Phycisphaerae > Phycisphaerales > UBA1924 > CAILKP01. The sequence goes on along the minus strand of JBBRKQ010000094.1, from coordinate 4,167 downwards.
TACGCAATGGTCGAGCAAGATGCACCAAAGCTCTTCGAGCAAATCAAAGCCCGCATCGCTGAAGGCCGCTGGGAACCAATCGGTGAGATGTGGGTCGAGCCAGATTGCCTAATCCCCTCGCCCGAATCCCTCATCCGCCAAATCCTCCACGGTTCACGCTGGTTTGATTCGCGCTTCGGCAAGCGCGCCGGCCCCAAAGCAATCTTCCTACCCGACACCTTCGGCTTCTCCGGCGTCATCCCCCAAATCTGCAGGCTCAGCGGTATTGAAACATTCATCACCAACAAAATGGCCTGGAACGACACCACGCCCTACCCCCACACCACCTTCAACTGGCGCGGTATTGATGGCACAACTGTCCTCGCCCACTTCACACCCAACCACGACTACAACGCCGTCAACAGCCCGCGTGAACTGCTCCGGGCCGACAAGTGCCACCGCAGCAAGCAGGTCGCAAGGCCAGACTTCGCGCCCGGCCAAAAACCCCACGGCGCACAGTTCTTAAACCCCTACGGCTTCGGAGACGGTGGCGGCGGCCCAACCGCCCAGCAAGCGTTCTACGCGAAGCTCGCCCAGCATTGCGACGGTCTGCCCAGTGTCCGGCCATCAGGGGCAAAGGCGTTCCTGTCCGCCCTGCATGAAGATGTGCGCACATTCGAGGCCGCCGGTGGCGAGCTACCCGTCCACGATGGCGAGCTCTACCTCCAAGCCCACCGCGGCTGCCTAACCACTCAGGCGTGGCTCAAAAAAGCCATGAGCGAGTGCGAAGTATCGCTCCGAAGAGCCGAAACGCTGGATGTGCTGCACTACATTCACTGCGGCGCCCGCATCTCCGCAGCCCACGGGTTGCATCAAGCGTGGACGACACTGCTGCTAAACCAGTTTCACGACATCCTCCCCGGTTCCTCCATCGGCTGGGTCTACAAAGATGCTCGCCAGCAAATGTCCACCGTCCGCGCCGCCGCAGAGGCCGTGATCGATCAGGCCATGCTCGGGCTCGGTGCCAAGCTAGGAACCATGGCAATGATCGACCCTGTGGCAAGCCTCCACGCAGATTCATCGCTCGGCTGGTCCAACAGTGTTCGGTCGCATGATCGGGCCGCTACTCCGGCATCCTCAGATGGACAGCCCCGGCCACTCGAAATTCTCGAACGAAACGATGCAGCCCGGCAAATCAAAATCCAGGGCGCAAACGCCACCGTATCAATTGATGAACTCGGCCGGATCACCTCGTTCTACCAGCACCCAAACACAGAACTCATCTCCGCCCCAGCCAACGATGCGGTGCTGTACGAGGATGTCCCCCGCATGTGGGAGGCCTGGGACATCGACCCCGAGGCAATGTGCAAGCCCGAGGTCCAGCTCCGCCCCGCAACAAAGTGGATCATCACGCGGGCCGATGCCGAGGCCGTAGAGTTGGAAATCGAGCGTCCAATCGGTGTGGCCAGTGTCTTACGACAAACCATCTCGCTCCACCGTAGCGGCGGCGGCATCCCACTCATCCGCACCCGAGTTCAATGGCATGAAAAGCAGTCCTTACTCAAGCTCAATTTCCCAATCGCGCTACAGCCATCGCTTGCAAAGTTTGACTGCGGATTCGGCTTCATCGAGCGCCCAATCAACCCCGCGTGGCCGCTGGCCCGAGCAATGATCGAACTCCCGCACCACCGCTCAGTCTCGCTGGCAGAGGCCGGTCGGGCCGTCGCAGTAATCAACGACTGTAAATACGGTTCCTCCGTCCGCCGAAGATCCGCTGGCCAAGGTGGCGGAACAGAAATCGGCCTGTCCATCTGCCGGGGCACAAGCTACCCCGATACCGATGCTGATCAGGGCGAGCATGAATTCAAAGTCATGCTGCTCCCCTCCTCAGCTGAGTCTGCGACCTCTGGCATGCCCGGCGTAACGCTGCAGGAGCCTGTGCAAAGAGCAATCTCCACCGGCCAAAGCGGGCCACCATCTCTCGATTGCATCTGCAAATTCGCTCCGCCGCACGTGGGGCCGGGCATCAACATGGCCGCCTGCAAGTTCGCCGCGGCTGACATGCAAACCAATACACCCCGCACCGTGATAGTTCGACTCTACGAGCACGCCGGGCAGCGAAGCCAGCAGCCCATCCAGTGGCTCCCATGCGTCACACATGTAGAGCCCGTCATGCTCACCGAAGAACCCCTCAGCCAGCCGCTCGAAGGCTTCGCCCATGATGCCAAGCAAGGTATCACCACGCTGTCATTCAAGCCGTTCCAAATTATCACGCTCAAGGCGACACTGAAGAATTGACACAAGCCTTTGATGAACAGCGTCGCCAAGACGTCGGAAACCACCCTCCCCGCGGCGGCCCCACGCCCACTCTGCCATCAAAACCCGCTCCCGCCGCACCCCTTTGGGCCAGCCTGCCGGTGTAATTGTTGTCCTTACTCCGCAACCTGCACCGCCGCGTGCCGTACCGTTGCTCATCAGATGTCGCGTGTATTGACCGGTTCTGCATCCCTCTTCCCAGCCGCACCATGAACCGCCTCGCTTTGCAAACCAGTCTTGCTTTGCAAACCAGCCTGCTCTGTTGAGATGCCTCTGTTCTGTAGAAAAGGCTTGGTTTCAGCCTTTTCTACAGAGCAGTCAAAATGCCAGCCTATCCCCACCATTGCGAGTCAGTGATTAAATGATATCTTCAAAAATACAATCGCTTCTATTGGATGTTGAGCCAGTAATTTTACAATTCGGTTTTCCACTTACAATTACTCAGATTAATCCAGTGAAAGAGAAATTGGAGTTTATTTCAACACATGGTTTGGTCGAGGTCGGAACTGAAGCTAGGGAAGAGCTGATCGTGTTCGTTTCAGAATTACTTCATTTTTCTTGTGTGAGTTTTTCTTGCTTGTCAGATGACCGTAGGATCGAATGTGTCAAGTTTGCCGCAAGCTGTGGCGATACTCTATTTAAAGTTCACTCATGCTACTACAATATGATTATATGTTACTTTTGGGATTGTTGTGATCGAAAACGAATTCCTGAGTTAGTCGAAGTTTTCCCGTATTTTTTTGTGCATGGCGAGGTCCCTTATACTAATGTAGGTCGTGCATTATTAGTAATGGATTCTATTAATATAATTCGATGTATTCAATCCGAAAAAGACCGAACGCTAAGCGAAAACCTAAAGACGGTTTTGCTCGAGTCAATTATTGAACGAGAGAGCATTGAAACTGTTAATAAAAAAATAAACCAGATTTTTCAAAATCGATCAATAACTAGTCACTGGATTTAAGGTGGTGATCTAAATTTCAGTTTTATTCCATTTGCGCTCGGTTGCTTTGTAGTAAAGCGCAAAATGAACCCGATTTGATCACCTTCATTACTGATCCCTGCACAAATGCCAGACTGTCAAGCCGTCGATTCGGGTCGAGAAACACTTGTACATTTGCCTCGGCCCGAAGTCTCGGATTTCCGCAGGGATCAGTAACAGCTTCGCGACTGCGGATGTCGCGATGGATTCGGTGGCGGGTGTGGCCGGAGGTGGCCCTGTTGGGTAACTCCCGGATGGCGTCATCGATGGTGACGATTTCGTCGCATTCATCAACGCGTTCTCTCCCGGCTGCTGACTATGGCCTGCCCCCCGAATCCTGCTCCACCAACTATGCGAGTCCCGACAGGCCGCGTTCCGGCCTCGGACACTTCCAAAAAGCAAACACCACACTCCGCCGACCAGATCCTCAGCAAGTTGCGTGACACCCCAACGCTCGCCGCAGCGGGAAAGCCGGTCGGTAATCCCCCCCCTCCCCGCGGCGGCCCCACGCCTACTCCGCCATAAAAACCCGCTCCCGCCGCACCCCTTTGGGCCAGCCTGCCGTTGTAATTGTTATCGTTACTCCGCAACCTGCATCGCCGCGTGCCGTACCGTTGCTCATCAGATGTCGCGTGTATTGACCGGTTCTGCATCCCTCTTCCCAGCCACACCATGAACCGCCTCGCTTTGCAAACCCGCCTCGCTTTGCAAACCCGCCTCGCTTTGCAAACCAGCCCCGCTTCGGCAATCGCTCCATCTCCGCCGACAGGTCCGGCCTCCCATCCCCGCCGCGGCCAGCAACTTCAACCCGCCGCCCGCCCAACCCGCGGCGCGTGGGCGTTTCAGGCCACCCCGCCGCCAGCCATAATTTGTAACCGTGCTGGCCGTGC
>JBBRKQ010000093.1:0-15525 GCA_038231815.1 Phycisphaerales bacterium | reverse complement strand
CCGCGGCGGCTGGTGTGAGTGACAGGCTCGGGGCACCGGGGGTGATTTGGGATTGGGCGAGGGCTTGGCCGGTGCCGCAGAGGGCGAGGATGCCGCTGATGAGTACGGCTGTGGGCAACGTCAGCAACTTCGGGCGGGCTGCAACGCACCCAATTGGGCGTGATGACCCCGCAACGCGTGCACCGGGCAAGAGCGTGGAACCGATCGAATGAGAGCTTGTCAAGTGGAGCCTCCGCCTGTGTAGAACGTCACGAGAGTTGTTCAGCCTTAAGAGTACCCCATCCCGGCGGCTTCGCCAACAAAACAGCCGCAAACCGCAAATCCCGCCGCAGCAGTCAAGAAAATTCGGCCGTTTCACCCCGCATCAATTGGTCGCCGCAGGCAAAGGCATCACCGGCCTTACCGCCACCAGATGCCGGCACTATCCCAGCCGCAACGAAAGCAGCCACACCGCCACACCGCTCCGGGCACACCAGGCCAGCGTTCGCACCCAGTTCCACCACACCAGTGCGGCGTGGGTGGGGTCATCCCACCCTGTGGCCAACCGGCCGTGCTGCGGGACTGAGAAAAAGAACGTGACACCCCAGCACACCGCCAGCAGCCCAAGGCCAATCCAAGCCAGCATGGTCGGGGTCACAGCGCTGGCGCTGGTTCCCGCAGCAACACCCGCAGTGGCCGTCGCGGGCGGCATCACCACCAGCAGCACCGCAAGTGCAACCTCAGCAAGCATGAGCGGGCCCACAATCCACGTAATGCTGACAACATGGGCGGCTTCATAAGCGGGCCACGCATCCTTACCCACCTTCGCAAACAGCGGATAGTGAACCACCGCAATACAAAGGACAACCCCGGTCATCAGCAACGTCGCGGCAGCATGAAGGATGGTGAGCATTGGAGATGAGAAATAATGAAAGGCCAACTGTTCAAAGAACCAAACAGGCAACAAAAGCAAAGAAGGCTAGCCAGCGGCTGAGGCTTCGCTGCGGTCAGCCATGATCGCCTCAGCAGCGAGCCGGCCAGATTTAAGTGCACCATCAATGCTGCCGGTGTCGTGCGTGTCGCCACAGGCGTACAGGGTGCTGGAAATGCGCACGGGCCAATCTTGTTTGGTGTAGCAGGGTGCGCTCTGGTCGGGCAGGGCGTTTTCTATGCGATACGTGCGCAAATGGCGAAGACCAGAGGCAAAGCCGGAGCCAAACCAGCGGCCAAGTTGCTCACACGTGGCCTGCTCAGCAGTTTGGCCACGGGTGTTTTCATGCAGACCAATAAGTGCGCACGATACCAGAAACTGCCCGGCCGGTGCGTATCGTCTCGAAGCGCTGCTCATAAACATGACGTTGCTGGCAGGGCCGGTGCGTTCTCCATCAAGCAGCAACAGCGGCCCTTTCACCGGCGCTTCACCGGTGCCAGCAAAGTAAATATTGGTCACTGCCTTCCATCCCCGATCATGCTGCCCCCGAACGCCCTGCGATCGTGGCAGGTACAAGCAGCCGGGCGCAGCACTTACGATGGCGCTGCCGCGAATGGTCACGGGTTCATTCGTACGCATATCCGTGGCCCGCACCTGAATGTTGGCCGGTGTGGAGTCAATCGCGTCCGCTCGCGTGTGCAGCCGGATGGACCCGGCGGGAAGCTCGGCGGCGATTTGTTCTGGCAGTTGCTGCATGCCCCCGGCCGGTACCGCGGCATCACCCTGCGAAAAGCACCGAAAGACAAACTCCATCGCGCGCGAACTGGTGCGAAGATCCAGGTCAAAGAAAATGCCGCCAAAGAACGGACGGAAGAACCGGTCAATCATGGCCTGCGAGAAACCGTCGGCCTTGAGGTACTCGGCAATAGTAATCTCGGGGCGCGTGTAGCGGTCCTCCGCACTGCCTCGCTGCACGCGGGATCGCATGGCCCCCACACGAAGCTTGTCGGCAAGCGTTCCAACTTTGGCGAGCGCACCATCAAGCAGCGCACCGGGCCGCCGCCACGGATCCATCACCGTCTGAATCTTGCCATCAAAGAACACGCCAGCGCCGGGCTCAAAGGGCTTCAGATCAAGCGTGTCGTAGTTGAACTGCCGCTTACCCTCCGGATACGCCGTGAGATACACCTGAAATCCGCGATCGAGAAGAAATCCATCGACCACATCAGTCCGGATGCGACCACCGACGGCATCGGACCGTTCAATGATCTGAAACGAAATGCCAGCCCGGTGCAAAGTGCGTGCGCAGCACAGCCCGGACAAACCTGCACCGATGATGATGACGGGAAGCGGCATAGCGGGAGCGAGCCTTGAGAGAGGAAGCGTCGAGGCGGGGGCGGAAGAGAAAAGTTAAAAGAGAAACCAAAACAAAGCGTACAACGCACACGGGATTGTTGATGCAGTCGATTGAAAAAGCGGCCTAGTGGCCGCTCTTCGAGGTCAATTGTATTATCGGATGCTGAGCTTACTCAGGCTTGACCGTGGCCACATACTTGGGGCTCGGCGGGTCGCCGGCCATTTCAACAACAACGGCCGACTTTACCGCATCGCGGCTGGCATTGATGGTGATATCGCCCGTCACCGCTCCAAAGGCCTTGGTGGCGGCGATGGCATCGCGGAGGTCTTTACCACCGAGGCTCTTCGCACGCTTCATCGAATCGAACAGAATATTGGCCGCATCATAACCCAAGGCAGCCAAGCCATCGGGCGTTGAGCCGTTGTACTCCTTGGAATACGCCGCGATGAAGGTGCGAACGCGCGACTCGGGCTGGTCCGGGGCGTAGTGATTGGTGTAGTAGCAGCCCTCGATGGCGTCCTTGCCAATCTTGGCAAGCTGCTCGGAGTCCCAACCATCTCCACCCAGCAGCGGCACTGTGATACCGGCCTTACGGGCCTGCAGGGCGATGTTGCCGACGTCGGTGTAGTAACCGGGGATGTAGATCACATCAGGCTTGGCAGCGCGAATGGCCGTGAGCTGCGCGGTAAAGTCCTGCGCACCGCCGGTGTACGTTGTTTCAACAGCGATGGTGCCGCCAAACTTCAGGAAGTTCTTTTTAAACTCATCACCCAAACCCACGGCATAGGCCTGGGCCTGATCAACCAGCACGGCCGCGGTCTTGGCCTTGATGTTCTCACGGGCAAACTTGGCCCCCGCGTAACCCTGGAACGGATCAATAAAGCACACACGGAAGATCATGTCCCCCACCGCCGTTACGCGCGGATTGGTGCTGGACGGCGTGATCATGGGAATGCCCGCCTCTTGGCACACCGGGCCACCCGCCAGCGAAACGGAGCTTGCAACCTCTCCCAAAACCGCGATGACCTTGTCGCTTTTCACCAGACGAGTCACGGCCAGCGTGGCCTCTTTGGCCTCGCCCTTGGTGTCATATTCCTTCAGACTGATGGGCCGACCGTTAAACCCGCCCTTGGCGTTAAACTCTTTAATCGCCAGCTTGACACCATTACTGGTGGACTGCCCAAACGTGGCCTCCTTGCCAGTGAGCGACCCGTAGTGACCCACAAGAATGGGTTCACCCGTGGCGGGCTTGACAACAGCAGCCGGCGCAGCCGCCGGTTTAGCCGAGGCAAGAGCTGCCAGGCCCAGCACAGCACACGTGCCAGCAACAGCCAGAGAAAACACAGAGCGACGCGAAAGATTGAATCGGTTCATGAAATCAGATCTCCGTAAGGGTCTGCCAGAATAGCAACCCGCCGGGTAAGCGGCGAATCACTTTGCACTTACCACCGGTTTCGCCGGGGTGGGCATGTCGGATTCGCCGGGCCTGCGGAATGGGGCGTGCCAGCACGTGCCCACCCCCTGCCCCGACTTGGCGGCAGTTATTGCCAAACAGTTGAGATTGGAACGGCCGCAAGGTTTCCCTCAAACGCGACGGTTTGCGGGCCACAAAGCAGCACAATACCCCGAACAAACTTGCTGCCAGTAGCCTCCCACAGGGCACGGAGCCCTGCAAAGTTACGGGAATTGACGCTTGAAGCGGACTTGACCTCAATACCCACAATCCGCCCGGCAGGGTCTTCGAGCACCAGATCAACCTCGCGCCCCGTGGCGGTGCGAAAGTGATAAAGCTTTGGCCGCGCGGCGCTCCAGCCGATTTGCTTGGCCAGTTCCATGGCCACAAAGGTCTCAAGCAGTGCGCCCCCGGCAGACCCGTCGTCCTTCAGGCGTGCTTCGTCCATACCCATGAGGTGACAAGCCATAACGGTATCGCCCAGCATGACCTTGGGCGCTTTGGCCAGCCGCAGCCCGTGATTGCTGGACCACGCAGGGATCGTGACAACCAGAAATGTTGCCTCAAGCAGCGCGAAGTACCGCTTCAGCGATGACTGTGGCATCGACAGGCTGCGGGCGAGATCCGAGAAGTTCAGCAGCCCGCTGGTGCGGGAGGCAATCAGGCCAAGTAACCGGGGAAGGTCCGACAGGCCCTCGATGTTGGACAAATCGCGGATGTCACGCTGGAGAATGGTGGTGAGATACGACGCGTACCACGCCGCCCGGCGCGCCCCGGCGGGCCGGGTGATCGGTTCGGGATAGCCACCACGAACAATTCGCTCAGTCAGCGGCATCGCATTCTTTTTCACCGCGTGCATCTGCAAACTGGCCAAGTCGCCAGCAAATACGGCATCAATAAAGCTATCGCTTCTGCCCTCAAGTTCACCTTGAGAAAGTGGCCAAAGCGTGATCAGTTCAACCCGCCCTGCCAGCGACTCGGAAATAGTTGGCACCAGCAAAACGTTGGCAGAACCAGTAAGCAGGAACCGGCCGGGAGTACGCTCGCGGTCAACGGCCTCCTTGATGGCGATGAAAAGGTTCGGCGCACGCTGCACCTCATCAAGCACGACGGGGCCGGAGAGCCCCGAGAGAAAACCCGCGGCATCCGCAACCGCCGCCGCCAGAACAGTTGGATCATCCAGCGTCAAATACCGTCGCTGAGGACTCAATGCGGCTACGGCCTGGGTCAGCGTTGATTTGCCAGTTTGGCGTGCCCCGTGAAGCAGCACCACGGGGGTATCTGCCAGTGCCGCACGCAGAGCCGGGAGGGCGTTTCGCTGGTACAGGGATGATTGTTAACCATCAGGTGGTTAATAATCAACCATTAGATGGTTGATTCTCACAATAAAACGCCGTTTTTCGATCAAAAAAGCGGCTTCTTCGCCGAAGCTGGCTCGGCATCCGGATGCAACGGGGCGGCAGCAAACAGCCACATCGCCACCGAAGCGACGCCCCCGAGTATGGAAAGCACAAAGCCGCCAACGAGCAGTTTCGCCGGAAGGCTGGAAAAAACCGAGACGGGCACAGCGGACTGGGCCGGCTCCGCCAGTTGAACGCCGCGCCAGACGACCAACCCGATGACACAGCCCGTGCCAAGAGCAATGCAGCCGAGCAAGCTGAACACGGCAAGACGGGTTCTAGTCATGGGTTTCCTCCCGGCCCCGCTGCCGGCCCTGCTCCAGGCCCGGCACCGAGAATGCCAAGCTTCGCAAGGTAAAGACCGTGCAGGCGAATGTACCCGGCAACGGCTGGGCCAACGATGGCCTCAAGGGAGGCAAAGTCCTCGGCCGCGGCGGCCGCACGGGCGGCGGTGCTGGAAGCACTGATGCTGGACGTGACCAGTGCCGAGAGCAACAACGCCAGATCCGTGGGTGACCACGCACCGGTGTCAAGCAAGGCCTGAGCAAGTGGTTCAGGCTGTTCGTAAGGGGGCCGGAACATGACAATCGGCGGGGCAGCGGCAACAAGTTCTCTGGCGCGGTGCCAGCGGTGCAAGGCCGCCAGCTGATCAGCCCCAATAAGCAGATGAAGCCGCACGAGTCCTTTGCCCTGGGCATCAAGCTGCCCACGAAGGGTGGTCACAGTGTCGATGGTGTAACTGGGGCCAGCAGCCGCCGCGGCCCGCTCAAGTTCAACCGGCCAAATTGCAGCTGGTGCGGCAGCATCCGCCAGTGCAGGGCCAAGCGCAAGGTCAAGCATCTCCAGTCGCTGGGCATCAGTAGCGTGCGGCGCAGTGGCCTTGTGCGGGCTGCGTGCCGCGGGGATGTACGCCAGCAGCGTGCAGGCCGGGTCAATCGCGTTGTCCGCAGCCCAAGCCAGACGAGCCTGCTGAGACAGCCGCACATGGGCAAGGTGGGGCGGATCAAACGAGCCGCCGAAGAGAATGATGTGCTCGGGGGCTGGCATGAGCGGGCGAGCAGGACAAAGGGAAAAGAGAAAAGAGAAAAGAGAAAAGAGAAAAGAGAAAAGGTGAAAAATAAACGAGGCAAGGCGCAAAGACGCAAGGCAATTGTTCAAACCCGGAAGATGGCACCAAGCTTCTTACCAAGCAGGATGCTGGCACCCACCAAAGTGGTGGCCAGCAGCGCCATGCCCCACACACCCATGGCGCTGGCAATGTGCGGGCCATCGGCCAGGCGATTGGCGAAGTTAAAAATCGCCTTGGTAATAGGCGCATGCTGGCTTTGCTGGGCCAGCAGCAACGAGTCTGAAACCTCAAGCATCGCAAACGCGAACGCAAGCAGAGCCCCCGCGATAAGGTTGGCGGCGATGAGCGGCACGATGATTCGGCGCACGGCCGTGAACGTTGATGCCCCCAGGTTCAGCGCAGCTTCTTCCATCTGCCCGCTGGTTTGCTGCAAGCCAGCCACCACCGCACGCACGATGTACGGCAGCCGTCGCACGGCGTACGCAACAATCAGAATCGGAAACGGATTAGGCTGGGCACCCAGCACACTGGCAAAGCCCTCCAAAATATCACCCTTGCCCAGCGGCCATTGCAGGCTCATGGCGATGTAGCCAAAGGCCATCACCAGCCCCGGCACCGCGATTGGCAGCATGCACAGTGCATCTAGGAGGCCGCGACCTCTGATATTCGTGCGCACAATCAGGTATCCGGCAAGCAGGCCCAGTACCAAGTCCAAGATCACTGCACAAAACGCCAGGAAGAGCGAGTTGCGGATCGCACCAAACGCATCCGGATGGGTGAGCGCTTGTTGGAAGTGGCTCGTGGTCATCCGAGTCGGCAGGATTGAGTTATACCACGACCCGGGCTCGGCCAGCGCCGTAAAAATAACGCCCAAGTGCGGCAGCAATGCCGCCGCACAAACGATGCCAAACAGCAGCGAGGTTGCAATGCCACCCCAGAGTGGCAGCACATGCTCAGCCGATGCTCGTGAAGCCTTGGATGACATGGCATAGGCGTTACCGGCCAGAAACCGCTTGCCGAAGATGTAGATGCCCACGGCGATCACCAGCATCACAAACGTGAGCGCGTACGGCTGGGCCGAGGATTCAACTTCCTTAAGCCCGTTAAAAATCTGCACCGGGGTCACGCGGTTGAAGTCAAACACCAGCGGCGCACCAAGCTCTGTAAACGACCAAATGAACACCACTGTGCCGCCAGCAAACAGGCCCGGCCGTATCAGCGGCAGCGTGATCCGAAAAAGCCGCTTGATTGGGCCGCAGCCAAGGTTTTCCGCGGCTTCATCAAGCGCAGGGTCCAGATTGGCTAAGGCCGCCGTGGCGTTCAGATAAATAATCGGATACAGCGACAGCGCTTGTGCCACCGCAACACCCCAAAATCGAGCGGACCCTAAAATGTCCCACTCCGTACCAAGCAGCGAGTTGAGCGCACCTTCCCGGCCCAGAATCATCTTAAAGCCAATCGCACCCACAAACGGCGGCAGAATCAGGGGCACCAGCACCAGTGCGTTGTAAAAACCTTTGAACGGGAATTTGTACCGCACGCTCAGCACCGCCAAGGGCAGCGCAATGAGGGTGGCCAGCGTGGTCGTTGTTGTCGCCACAAGCAGCGAGTTGATCAGCCCCTCCCGCAACACCGGGTCACGAAACACCAGCAGGATGTTGTCAAAGGTAAAGCCAGAGCGCGCCGCGGCGTCGGCATAGAACGCCCCGCGGAGTGTGAGGGCCACCGGGTAAATCAGGAACACACCCAGCAGCGTTAGCAGGCCGAGGAGTAGTGCGTATTGGGGGAGTTGCCTTCGGGTAGACATCGCCGCGGAGGATAGTGGAGCGCCGGCACGGTTGCCAGCGAATCCGGACTAGGCGGTGGCAAACATGCTCGGGTCTTCCCGCCGGATCGCCAGTGCATATCGGATTGAAGCTTCCATGCCGTCAACCATTCGCTCAATCGTGTAGCGGCCGTGAATCGTGTTGTACGCGCCGGTGGCCAGCGTGTTTCGCAGCGTTGGGTCCGTGGCAATCCGGGCGATTGCGGCCTGCATGGCCTCATCGCTGCCGTGGGCGTACAGCATGCCGTTATGCTCATGGCGCAGCGCCTCGATCTCGGGATTCTGCGAATCAATCCGGTTGCTGGTGATGATCGGCAGCCCATACGCCATGCCATGGTTCAGCGAAAGGCCGATGTTCTCGGGGTACACAAACTGGTGGGCCGTCAGGAAATACGGGGCGAGATCCGCTTCTTCGTAAATCGCTCCGGTGAAATGCACCCGATCGGCGACATCAAGTTCTGCGGCAAGGGCTCGCAGCGCCCCCTCGGCAGGCCCCGAGCCCACCAGCACCGCCCTGATGCCGGGGAGGCGCCCTTTGAGCGCCGCGACAGCGCTAACCACACGATCGATCCGGTTGGCATCAAGCAATCTGGAAACACACAGCAAGTTCGGGCCGCCGGGCAGCCAGAGTTTGCTGGCGAATGCCGCCAGTTCATCTGGCCGGGCCTTCCAATAGTCCATCTCACGGCGAATCGGAGTTGGGTCGACAGCGTTCAAAGCAACGAAAGTCTGCGCCCGCGGCACACCGGCCTGCACGAGCGCATCGGCCGTTGTGCGGTTGTACACCAGCACCGCATCGCCCAGCAGCCCCATGAGCTTTCGCATTTTGGCCTTGATCGATGCCTCGTGCTTGGAGTATCCGTGCCCCCACAGCACAACCGGTATGCCAGCGAGGCGGCAACGCAAAATGGTTAGCGGCAGTGAAAGGATGCGCACATTCCACTGCAAAATGGCCACATCAAAGTTGCGTCTGCTTATAAGGCCAACAGGTGGTGAATGCCATTCAAATCCACCGAACAGTGTGCCGGAGGAGCGATACTGCTTGAACAGTGTCTTGTAGCCGTCCGGAACCGTCTCAGGAATACTCGGCAGCCGACCGTGACAGATCGTCACATCAAGCCCCGGCCTCGCGGCCAGTTCTTTAAAGACGGGCACCCGATACTTGGGCACACTGGGCTGCGTGATGAGGACGCGGATAGGCAGGGTGTATTCCTCGGTTCAATACAGGCGAGAGGTTACCCCAAGCATACGAAACGGCCGATCACCGGAGCAACGATTCGGGGAAGAAAAGTGACCATAACAAACAATGCGTGGCCGCGGCGGGCGGGCCGATGGTGCGAAACGCTTAAACCAGCGACAATTACGGCTCGGCACGGCAAATGAAGCACCGAACTGGCATCCGGCATCTGAACAACCGGCGTCACCGGCAAAACGCCCGTGCTCAATCCTCGCCAAAACCGGAATCAACCAGCTTGGCCAGGGCATCAAGCGCCAACTGGGCATCTTCACCGATGGCAATGACCTCCAGCTTCGTGCCTTGAGTGGCCGCCAGCAGCATCATCTGCATGATGGATTTACCATCGACTGTCTGGTCATCGCGGCAGACCTGAACTTCACAGCCAAATTGTGCCGCACAATCAACAAACTCCATCGCCGGGCGCGCGTGTAACCCGAGTCTGTTTTTGATCGTCACGATGGCGGTAAGCCTGGACATGCGGAAAAGTGCGAAAACACACGAGCAAAAACCAGAAATCCGGTACACCATGGCAGCCGTCCAACTAAGGAGCGACAGCCGCGGGAATTGCACCGGTGCCTAGGAAGCCGGGCGGGGCCGGGCCGGCGAAATCAGCCTCCCAAGGCCGTGCTGTCTGCCTCATCCAGCAGCACCTGAACCTCTTCACCGGTCGCGGCCTGACGAAGGAACTTGCGGAACGTGTCTTTGGACAGGTTCTTGAAGATCACTTCCATCGCCTGGAGGTGATGCTCTGGCCGATCCTCTGGCGAGACCAGCAGAAACACTGAATACACCGGCTGCTTGTCCAGCGAGTTAAAATCTATTCCTGCCTGCGAAAGCCCGACGGCGGCGCACATCTTCTTGATCGCCGGGTGCTTGACGTGCGGCACCGCAACGCCCCTTCCAAAGCCCGTCGAGCCCCGGCGTTCTCTGTCCAGCACGCGGCTGATGAGTTCGCCTTTGAGCTCGGGCGGGACAGCCTCGCATGCGCAGAGCGCATCGATAAGTTCACGGACGACCTCATCTCGGTGCTGGGCGGTTAAAGTTGGGATGACCGCGCCTGACGCGACGATCTGGGTGAGCTTCATCAAACAAACTCCGGTGAACTGACCAACCGCCCGGCCTAGCCCGCACAAGTGTGCGGCAGGCTCAAGCTTCCCCTCCCGGATCCGACGCGCCCATCCACCCTAGTTCGACCAAGTCCCACCAAGGATTACTTGGCTTTGAGCTTCTCTTTGAAGTCCGTCAACTGGCGAGAAACCTTATCCACGGCTTCATCAATGCAGTGGTAGAGATCATCACCCTTGGCTTTTCCCACGAAATCGTCATGCTTCTCCACGTCCGCGATAACTTCGGCGAAGAAGCCCTTCTTGTGGGGCTCCTGCTCCAGCCGGACCACGATCTGCTGCACCCCGTCGTAATGCTTCAGCAGCTTGCTGACCTTGGACTCCGAATAAGCCTTGATCGCCTCGGTAACTTCCATGTGCTTGCCAATCACGTCAACTCGCATGCGGACTCCTTGCCGGCCAACTGAGGAACCAAATCCATCGCAAACTCCAACAGCGAAACCGCAAACGCGCCACCAGGCCGAGAGCGACAAGCCGTTAGACCGGAAACATGATAGATCAGGCCAGCCCGGGTTGGGGAGTACCTGTGCGTGGGATGTCAAAGTGGGCAAAATGGTCAAAATCTCGCCGCCCTTCTGCCCGGGTGACTGTGGCTTGCCTAGCAGATCACTTCAGGAACCTGTTTGGTAACGCATCCGCGAAATGCCGGACACACGAACTTGAAGTGCTAGGCCGTTTTGTTCCGCCGCATCAGCGTGCCATCTCTTCGCAGTCATCGCAATTGCGCTCCCCTGTCGGTCGCCAACGGCGATCGACTCATACCATCCTCCCTGATGAGTTCTTCCCCGGATTCAAATCCTTCCACTTCCGCACAAACTGACAGTGCACCGCGCCCGCAGACGGACCGTGCCTGGCAGCAGCAGGAGCTTGCCAGCCCGCACACTCGTGGCGACAAGCAGGAAAAAGTCCGTCGCATGTTCGCGGCCATCGCTGGCAGTTATGACCTGAACAACCGTCTCCACTCGCTCTGGCAGGATCAGGCCTGGCGGCGATTTGCGGTTCGTACGGCCAATCTCCGCGGCGGTGAAACTGTCGTGGATGTCGCCTGCGGCACCGGCGATCTTTCACAGGCCTTTGCCCGCGCAAAGCCCGCGCCGGGCAAGGTCATCGGTATTGACTACACCCGGGAGATGCTGGATGTGGCCGAGCGCCGCCGCACGGTTCAACTTCGGGCGGGCTCGGGCACTGATGCTGAGCGGGCGATTGTGTACATCGAGGGTGATGCCCAGAACCTGCCGCTGCAAAGTGGGATGGCCGATGTGGTCTCGATCGCCTTTGGCATCCGCAACGTCCAAAATCCCGCGGCGGCCTTTGCGGAGTTTTATCGAATCTTAAAGCCGGGTGGGCGGCTGGTTGTGCTGGAGTTTGACACGCCCCGTATTCCGGTTGTTAAGCAGCTTTCAACATGGTACACCACTTGGCTTATGCCGCGGACTGCGACGCTGATTGCTGGTGACACCAGCGGTGCGTACAAATACTTGCCCGCGAGCGTTGCCACCTTCATGAATGCCGAGACCATGTCCGGGGTCATTGGCTCGGTGGGGTTCTCAACTTGTACGCGAAAAGCACTGACGATGGGCGTGTGCATTTGCCATCGCGCCGTCAAGCCGGTCTAATTACAGGCCCGGGCTGCTTCCGTTTACCTGCTTGCATTGCTCATGCTCTTTGTTAGCCGTTCGCGGGCTGATCCGGCGCGACTGCTGGAGCTTGGCGGCCCGTGACGAACAAGACCAGCCCATCGCGGATTTGATAGCTCACGCTGCCATCCGCAGTGCTGACACCCGGCTGACCATTTACCTCGCGCAGCACAAGTCGCTGGCCTGTTGTCGGGCAGCGCAGCAGGGCAATGGCATCTGCAAGTGGCAACCCGGCTGCCGCTGAAGATGGAAATGATGGGACGGAATTTCCTGCTGTGCTATTCATTTGCGGGACACCAGAGACATAACAACTTCAAAGCCGATCAGCAAAATGACGATCCATTCAAGCACCTCCATGCGGTGGCCGCTGGCAGAATCCGCGGCTTTTTGATAGATCGCATCCAGCGTTCGCTGCTTGCGCAGGATGTTGGCCTCGAACGTTGACAGGTGCAGGCGCGTTGCCGCGAGGCGATAGACCCGGGCCAAATACGGCTCTCCGACCAGCTTCAGCGCGTTGCCGACTGATTCGAACAGGATCGCGGCATCAACCTGCAGCGTGGCCAGCTTCTCTAGATCTGCTGACCGCGAGCCCGGGAGTAAGTCGCGAGCCATGCCAAAGGCCCGGCTGATGGGTCCGCGGCCGCGGCGGTTCATGGTGTGCAACCTGCCGGAGGCTTGCAGCTCGTACGCCTCATCAAGCATTTCATCCAGGTTGTCATCCATAAAACGCATTTCGAGCAGCTCCACGTTTGCAAACCGGAGCACCTCGAGCACGATTGCGCTGCCTGCAGCGTTTGCGGCCGAGACTGTTGGGCCGTCTTGCGTTGGTTGCCCGAAGACCACGGCTGCCGCCCAGTCGGCGATGACTGCATCACGCAGGCCGAAGCAGACCGCTCCGGCTACTGCATCGGTCACTTCTTGCTGGCTGAGCGGGGCTGTCTCTGCAGCCAGCAACTGGGCGATTTCTCGCCGAAACTCGGTCATTGCCAGCATGGCCTCAATTGTGCGCCCATTTGCGACCTCGCCGGTTGATACCGGGCTTGGCAGCAGATACACCATGTAATCCTCAACCAGTTCGCTGCGGCATGGCCTGCGCACCGCTGGGCCCAATGTTGCCGCCAGCCCATCAACCAGAGCGATTGCGGCGGCCCGGAGGACCGCGTTTTCATACAACGCCTCGCCCAGCGGCAGGAGCGCTGGCAGGCTCACAGTCCCATCGGGCATGATGCTGCCCACTGGAAGTGGGATAAAAAACGAGACTGACACCGCGCCAAAGTCATAAATCGTAAGTTCGGCGGCGGGCTCCACGGTCAACCCGGCGACCACCAGTGGCGATGTCGGCTGGCGCACGGTCAGGGGTAGAGGCCGAAACTGAAACCACGCTGGCATGCGCGGGGCACCTGAGCCATCAAGCTTGGCCCGACTGGCATCGCCCAGTACTGCCGCGGCGGCTTGGAGATCTATCGATGATCCGATGTCAAAGGCGAACATGGCCACGACGCGACCGATGGTCGCGGGCGGGATGGCGGGCTCACGTTGCTCGGCTAGGTTCACCACCCTCCATGATTGGTTCGCTCACCGACCGACGCTTGGGGACTTTGTGCTGTCCTGACAGACGGCAAACGGCACTGCCGTCGCGACCAGCATCAGTCAGATTGAAGACTGCACCAAACGGGTGATGCTGCACAACCGCTCGCTCACCGCCGGATCACTTCAATGGTGCCGTTGCTGGTGCGGATGCTGGATGCCGGGCCACCAGCGGCGCCAAACTCGACACTGGCGGATGACTTGTTCAGAGTCTGCTTATCAAACGGCTGGCCGCCCACTGTGATGCTTCCGTTGCTGGTCTTCATCGTTGCCGTGCCCGACATACCGGGGCCGATGGAGAGTTTTACGCCACCATTGCTGGTAGAGATGTTGCAGGGGCCGGTAGCGTTATCGCCCATGGTCACGGTGACAACGCCGTTGGATGTATCGGCCGTGACGGCTGCCATGGCGCTGCTGATGACCACACCACCATTGGAAGTGCGGGCATCAACTGCGCCGCCCACAGTGTTGATGGAGATTTTTCCGTTGCCGGTGCGGGCCTTGACTGTTCCGGTCACGGCGGTTGCGTTGATTTCACCGTTTGATGTTTCCAGCGTTAGCCCGGTGCGAACCGGCGCTTTGACGGTGATGCTCGCGCCTTCCTGGCCGTACGGGGCCCCATCTGGCCAGATGACACGGATCATCAGGCCCCCACCACTGCTTGGCACCACACTCAGCGAGCACGCATCCAGTCGCTCCGGAGTCGTTGCCCTGATCTCGGCGGTCACGCTGAGCGTGCCATCGGTTGAAGGTTCGACGGTGATTGATCCGTTGCCGCTGGAGATGTCAAACACGCCAGCATTGACACCGGGCATGAGATCTGCACCGGTGATGGTCTTGCTGGGCGATGCGGGTTTATCAGGCGATGACTCGGTGAGCGTTGGCATTGCCCCGTCGGTGGGCACGCTCATGGTCTTGGTGCCCACGAAATTGGCCGGGCCCAAGTTGCACCCGGCAAGCGCCAGCAGCGAGGCCACGACCACGCCCCGCAGCAGAGCCCGCGAAAAGCGCGAAGCCGCCTGTAGTGACTGGCCCACACTGAAGCCCAGAGTCTCAGCGGTGCTTGAATTGGTTCGGCCCGGCATGGTGCGATCTCCAGAGGTGAAGCGGCGAGAGCACCCCATACCGCCACCGGGTTTAAGTTGGGAACTGCATCCCCCGGCTTGCACGCGGGCCTGAACTTGGATTGAAATTGGTATAGATTGGCGGCGGCACACGGGAGATCAGACCTCCGGCTGGGATTATGAATCGCCGCACTATTCGCCGCACTATTCGCCGCACTATTCGCCGCATCATGGTTACGGGGAGGCGGAAGAGGCTTGTGAGCGATGGGCGGCGAATGAGCTTCGGGCTTTGATTGCGAAGCGGAAACTTAGGCCATTGTTACCAAACGGTGGGTTTGATTCGAGTCGAGTACCCAACCTTTTTAGCACAGTTTGTGGAAGTTGCGAAGGCCTGCAACCGGTGGGAATGCCAGACCGCTTTGGAGCTTGGGCTGGGATGCATCGACATTTTAAGTTGGTGCAGGGCAGCGTCTAGTAACAACTAGCAACACCTATTTGCGGGCATCGGCAGAAAGAGGATTCGTCGGCCATGGCTGGAGTTGGCGGAGTGTGCAGGTGTTGGGAGGTTTTCCATTCTCGCTGTGCGTTTTGGCCGGTTAGCTGTTGCTGCGCACGCGGACGAAGGTGAGGTCATAGTTTTCGGAGGCGGCTTCGGTGCCGGTGGGGATGTCGGTTGGCTGGGGCTTTGGGGTGGCGAAGGGGTTGAACGCTGCCGCGGCGGTGAGTGAGGTGTGGTGGTCACTGGCCCGGCGGGCCATGAGAGAGACGGCGGCGGTGGCGGGATCGGCCGCGGTGATGATGGGGCCGATGCGCTGCGCGCAGGCTTGGCGCTGGGCGGCGGTTTGCGGTGGTTGGGACTGGT
>JBBRKQ010000092.1:0-15642 GCA_038231815.1 Phycisphaerales bacterium | reverse complement strand
TTTGAAGTAACGATGAGGCCGTCGTGTGCACCCTGACCAGCGCCACGCCAGACCCCGGCAGCTGATCCAGAAGAATCACCAAGTCCTAACGCGTACCCAAACGTCGTGCCCCATCCCTGATACCACGCCCAATCCAACCCCATCGGATCCACCCGATTCAGCGGATCCCCCTCGCAATACTCATACAAGTTCATCCCACCCGCATACCCAATCGGGTCGCGCTGTATTCACACGCCTTGCGCTGCGTTGTACACGCGATGCCGCACGTGGTACAACTTCAAGAACGGGTCCCACACATACCCCGCGTATCCCAGGCGGTTGTCCGGTTCCACCAAGCCACGCAGCCGGTCGCGGCTGCGCGGCGAAGTCGTCGCCGGAGCCGTTATCGTCGCGCTCAGCGCGGCGCCATCAGCCTGCTGACGCTGCGGGTGCATTCTGCTGAGATTGCCCTGCGTTGACCAGCCATCGGTATCTTCATACGTCCCATCAACGCTCGCCTGGCCATGCACCGCCAGCCATGCCGTCTGCTGCTGGGCAAACCGCAACTGGTCCCAGTTTGACAGCATCCCATCGCCATCAACATCAGCTCGCAAATCACCGCGGCGGACATTCAACGATCCTGATTCTGAATAACCAGAAGCTCACGCTTAATCCACTCTTCATGCTGAGCCAGTTTCTGTCGAAGGTGGGATTCCCGATAATACTCCTGCGGCGTTAAATGATTGTTCCTGCCTTGTATGTCATGTGGGCTGTCCGGCGGAAAACCGAAACTCTGCCAGAATTCGGACAAAGCAGCCAAGCCAAGCGTTGCTTCGGTAGGCAAATTATAGATCAGGTCCATGAGTAAAACGACACGCCATTTACGAAGCTCGATCAGTGGATCGGATTTATTCAAATTTGCCAATGCTGACAAGATGTTTCGAATCTCTTCTCGAGTAGAATTTGCATCGCTTCCCTCCAGAAGCTTTAAAATTAAATCAATTTCAGTGATATCTGATGCACTCGACAAGCGGGTCGTGCCGTAGCTGGAAATCTCAGCAAAACAAAGCAGTGGGGGAAATGTGTCGCGTTGATCCGGCCAAGGCGAAAACGTTCCCAAGCCATTCCAGCCTATCAATAGTGTGTTCCAGTTAGTATCGAAAAGTGATTGAATATTTGCGAAAATGCTCATGGCACGATTGGCTTTCCGTTTAGGGTGCCTCCCGGGACAAAACGGCTGCACGTACCGGGTCATAGGTTACACAATGTACCGGGCACATAGGTAACACTTTTCAACGTTTAACTTTAGCCGCGCCGAGATTCTCGGTCCGCCTTCCGGGTCACAGCAAGCGCGGCAACAGCGGGGCGGGGCGAAGGGGGCCGTTCCGCTTTCCGCAGCATGCAGCTGGCGATGGTCGCCCGCCGCTTCTGCGCCTCGTACGCGTACAGCTTCGTCGGGCTCGGCTCCTTTGTCACCAGCAGGTCCTGCACCTGCGTGCGTTTCTTATTCGTATCGATCACGCCCAGCAGCGTCCGGCAGCAGTGAAGCTGCCACAGCCGATCATCCACTTCAATCATGCCCACGATAAACCCCGCCAGCGGCTACGCGATGAGAACCGATCGGTCTTCAATGAAGATCGCTCTGATGCTCTTGCTCGCATCGTCACACACCGTCAGCGGATGACACCCCTGACCGTTTAAGCGCTTAAACAATCCCGTAACTCTTCAGCCGAACACCAGAACATCACAACTCCAGCATTTCATCGCGGAGCGATGCAGGTTCATAGCCGCAGCAGCGGCGCTCGCGGATTCGTTTCCATCGTTGCTTCACCACCGCTAAGCGGTAAAGGCTGCTTGTTTGTCGGACCGATCCGGCTTCCGTCACCCGGTTCACCTTCACCGCTCCGCGGTCTAGGCGAGGGGCGAACCGCGACCCCGGGTGCCGCTGCCGCGGCGAAGCAAGTCTACTAACCTCCATCGCTCCCCGATAAAGCGCGGAACCCGCCATAACGGCCCTGCCCTCACGTCGGATGAAGCTGAAGATATACCCATCGGCAAGCGATCCCCCAAACCCCACAAACAAGTCGGCCTGTTCTCTCTTTGCTCTTCTCCCTCTATCCCGGCTCATCATCCGCCACATTAAACATCACAAACGCCTTCGTGCACGCAAACACCAGCCCCGTCAGCAGCACGCCCATCGCCACCAGGCCCACCAGCACCGCTGGCACAATTCCCGCCACGTACCACACTCCCCACGCCGGTCCGCCCACCACCGCCGCCGCCCCGCCCACCGTCAAAAACTTAGTCAGCGTCACCAGCATCGTCCGCCCCATCGCCGAGGGATCAAACCCGCTCTGCATCGAACTCGTCAGCGGCCGGGTCGGTGTAAACAAAAACACCGTGTTCTCAATAGCCACCAGCATCACGCTCAGCGGCACCGTCGCAATCGCAATCAATACGCCATACAACACAACACTCGGTGACATCGCACCGCACGCCACCCCAAGCGCCGCCAAGCACTGCACCGCCACAATCACCAGCACCGGCGTGGCCATCTGGGCCAGCACAATCGTCATCGGCCGTATCGGCAACGTCTTGAGCATCGCCATGTGATCAAGCTCACTGCGAAAATCATCCCGCAGCGATAGTGACAGCAAAAAGCTCCCCACCAGCCCAACCATTACCATCAGCGGCAGCAAGCCAGCCTCCGGCACCCACCATCCCAGCATAAACGTTCCCGCAACAATCGCCACTGCCGCCATCACCGTCCCCACCAGCCCGGTTGACCGATACAAAATCGTCAGCCGCCGCCACACCAGCGGTCCAGCCCCGCCAAACCGCGGCGGCATCCGCACCCGCAATCGCGCCGCCTTCTCCGGGTCACCCACCCGCGCTGCCGAACTGCGCGCCTTCTCCACCTTCGCCATCGCCGCCTGACTCCGCGACACCAGCGCCTCAACCTCACCCCGATCCTGCATCACAAACACCACCACCAGCGCCGCATTCATCACCAGCGCCAGCAGCACCCACGGCAGCGCATCAACCACACCCCCCGCCGCCAAAATCTCTGCATACGGCCGCGTCGGCAGGCACAACGCCTCCACCAGCGGCATGTGCCGCACCTCCACCGCCCACGCCATCCAATCCGCCACCACCGTCGTCTGTGGGCGCGCGGGCGCTGCATACACCGCTATCGCAATCGCCACCACCACGCCCGCCAGAATACTCGGCACCAGCGCTCGCGATTTGCCCCGCAAAATTCCCATGCTCGAGAGAATAATCCCCGCCAGCAAGTTAATCGCAAACAGCAGCAGCGGTGCCCCCATCGCCGTCGCCAAATAACTCCCCCCCGCCCGCAAAAACAGACCCATCCAAAGCCCCATCACCAGCATCGGCCCAACCTGATACAGCACCTGATACAACACCAACTGCTTTCTTGAGAACGGCCCCGGCACCACAAGGTCAATCTCCGCCGGCGAAAACGTCAGCGGATCACGCCTTGACCGCACAAACAACTGAAGCACCACAAACCCCACCAAAATCAGCGGCAGCCACAACCGCACACCCTCCGGACTAAACGGCGGCTTCCGAGACAACAGCAAATTCGGTACAATATAAACCGCCATCATCCCAAGACCCAAAAACGTAAACAGCCGCCGCTTCGGGCTGCCGTACAGCATCCGCCGCAGCGTCGCCTTGTACCGCAGTAGAATCAAAACCCGCAGTCCCCGCGGCAGTAACCCGCGGCTCACCCCCGGCGTTGCCAGTGCCGCCGAAGCCATCCTCACAGCGTTGTCGCTCACGAATTTACCCCCTCATCCCGCGTCGCACTAAAGAACACTTCCTCCAGTGTCGCGCTCGCATTACCCGCCGCAAACGTTTCCCGGGCCTGCGCAATCGTTCCGCTAAACCGCAGCTCACCCTTGGCCATGATCAGCACTCCCGTACAAATATCCTCAACCAGGCTCAGCAGGTGAGATGACAGCACCACCGCCGCACCATCCCGGGCCCGCGCCGCGATCGAGTCTTTCATTGTCCGAATCCCAATCGGGTCCAGCCCCGTCAGCGGTTCATCTAAAAAGATGATCGCCGGATTGTGCAAGTACGCACAGGCAATCGCCACTTTCTGGCGCATCCCGCGTGAAAGCTCCATCGCAAGCGCCTTGCGCTTTGGCGTGAGCTCAAACATCTCCAGCAGCCGCTCGGCCTGTGGTTGCCAACCCGCAACCCCGTACGCCGCGGCGATAAACTCCAGGTGTTCCCAAATCGTCATCGCATCAAACAGCTTCGGGTCATCCGGCACATACGCCAGCCTTGCCTTCGCCGCCACCGGGTCAGTCGCTAGGTCATGCCCGCAAAGTGTGATTGATCCCTCAGTCGGCGTCAGGATGCCACAAATCGCCCGCATCGTCGTCGTCTTGCCCGCACCGTTGGGCCCCACCATCGCCAGAATCTGCCCCGGCGCAAGCTCGAACGACAATCCCCGCACCGCCAGAAAATCACCGTAGATCTTCTTTAAGTTCACCACACTCAGCACCGGTGTCGCCGCGATCAAAGCCGTGTCAGCCATGCATTGAGGGTAGTCGCAACCCCCACCAATCCCACAAGCCTCTTCCGCTTCCCCGACTCGGCCCTCCAGCCATTTGGTCATTTGGTCATTTGGTCATTTGGCCATTTGGCCATGCAAAAGCCTCCGCCCCCACCACCGGCCAGCGCCCCGCAAACGCCTTCCAGTCATCCGCCACAATCGTCCGTCGCAAATCAGCCATCAAAAGCTGGAAGTGCCGCAAATTGTGCAGCGTCACCAGAATCGGCCCCAGCATCTCATCGGCCATGAACAAATGCCGCAGATACCCGCGCGAGAAGTGCCCGCCAGTCACCGGGTCTACGCGGCAGGCGTGGCAGTCACATCCCGGCCATATCGGCCCCGTTTCCTGTGCAAACTTGGCGTTTCGCAGGCGAATTTGCCCCGCCGGCGTAAACGCATTGGCGTTGCGCCCGTTCCGCGTCGGCAGCACGCAGTCAAACATGTCAACACCCGCCATCACCGCCGCCACAATGTCCCGCTCATAGCCCACGCCCATCAGGTACCGCGGCTTGCTCTCGGGCAGTTGCGGCGCTGTGTGCCGCACCACACGGGCAATGTCGTCTGATGTCTCACCAACAGCCACCCCGCCAATGGCGTATCCCGGCAGTTCAATATTGCAGATGCGCTGAGCCGACCAATCCCGCTGCTGCAAATCTGTGCCCCCCTGCACGATCCCAAACAACGACTGTTCACCCGCCTTGCCACTGGCGATGTGGGCGGCCTTGCACCGCTCCAGCCACTGCACCGTGCGCTCGTTGGCCTCCTTCAGCCTGGTCGCATGGTCAAAGCCCTTCTTGGCTTTCCTCCCTTCGGTGTCCTTCCTCCCTTCGGTGTCTTTTCTATCCCGTCGCAGCACCCGATCAAGCCGCGGATCAATCGTCACCGCATCAGCACCTTTGCTGGCCGCGTGTTGCGCTGCGCCCGCCGCCTTGTCCGCACCATCTGCTGAATCCTTGCTCGGCGGGCAATCATCAAAGGCCATGATAATGTCCGCACCCAGCATGTTCTGCACCGCCGTCGCACGCTCGGGCGAGAGATGCACCGTCGCGCCATCGATGATGGATTTGAACGTCACGCCATCATCATTGATGGAGTTGATGTTTGCCATCGAATACGCCTGATACCCGCCCGAATCCGTCAGCA
Source organism: Phycisphaerales bacterium (assembly GCA_038231815.1). Taxonomy (GTDB): domain Bacteria; phylum Planctomycetota; class Phycisphaerae; order Phycisphaerales; family UBA1924; genus CAILKP01. Next base: position 9,932 of record JBBRKQ010000092.1, on the reverse strand, counting down.
TCGGCCGGTGCCAGCCCGTAAACACCTGCAGGCCTCCAAGGGCCGCCACTGTCTCGGCCCCAGGCCGCAGCAGCAGGTGATACGTATTGCCCAAACAAATCTGCGCACCAGTCTCGGCAAGCAAACTCGGCAATATCCCCTTGACCGTCCCCCGCGTGCCCACCGGCATAAATGCGGGCGTATCAAACGCACCATGCTTGGTGACAACCCGCCCCACCCGCGCGCCACACACCGCCGAGCGGGCCGAAATAGTAAAGCAAAGTGCCATCGTAAAACCCACCCGACCCAGCGAGCATCAACCCAGCACAAACAACTCAAACCAAGGCCAATTCCAACCCTCTCCAGCGCTCCAGCCGCCCGGCCAACAACCCATCACACCCCCCTTCCTCTTCTCCAAATGCCTTCATTTAACCATTTAACCATTTGACCATTTGACCATTTGACCATTTGACCATTTGACCATTTAACCATTTGACCATTTCGCTTCCCGCCTAAGCGGGAAGCGCCCCCTTCGTTCCCGGAATCGTCCCGATGGATTCCGCCGCCCGGCCAGAGCCGCCGCTCGCCATCGAGTTGGCCTTCCGCGTCCACACGATCGGACACGCAATCGCAACCGATGAATACGTTCCGGTCACCACACCCACAAGGAACACAAACGCAAACTCACGCACGCCCTCGCCACCAAAGATGTACAACACCACCGTAGCGATAACCGTCGTACCCGAGGTGATAAACGTGCGGCTCAGCGTTTCGTTGATGGAACGGTTGATGATCTCTTCGGTGGCATAGGGCGACTTGCCCTTGGTCTCGCGCACCCGGTCCAGAATCACGATCGTGTCGTTAAGGCTGTACCCAAGAATCGCAAGCACCGCCGCAACCAGGTTCAGGTCAACCTTAAAATCTCTGATCCCAAGCCCATCGGCCAATCCCGGATACGTCCGCACCAAATAGCCAGACATCGCCACGAATCCAACGGCAACCACACAGTCGTGCAACGTTGCCGTAATCGCCGCCACCGAGAATCGCAGCGATGCAAACCGCACCCACACATAGATAATAATCAGCACGGTTGAAAGCAGCGTCGCCACAATCGCCTGAGCCGTAAAGCTCGCCGCGATCGATGGTGAAAAACTCTCCAGCCCCGCCAGCGTGTTCTCGCGCCCAAAGGCCGCATTCACAAAGTTCCACTCGGCGATGCGAACATCACTGTTCCACGCCTGCGTGTTGGAATCAAACTTGATCTGCGGATCAATAAACAGCACCGCCGCCGCCGTCACGTGACCCTCATCTCCTTCCATCACCACCACCCGGTGCCGGCGCACAACCGAGGCGGCAAAGGCCGGATCGGTGCTCAGAGCCGAGATCCGACCCTCAAGGTTCGCCAATGTCGGCTTGTCAGAACCCACCGACAGATCCGTAAGCATCACCGCGCCGCCGCCAACATAATCCGATACATCCAGCGTCATCCCCGGAAGCGCTGCGAACGTAGAGTTCTCAAAGTTCTCAAGCAGCGTGCCCTTCACCGTGATCGGCAGAACCGTCAGCTCGGCACCCTTGGCCTCACCAGCGCGATCAAACTTGATCGCCACCGTCTGGTCCATGTCCTGCCGGAACGCCTCGCTCACCGCGGCGTTTACCGCCTTGGTGTCCGTCATCGTGGTCTTGATGACAAACCGGTTAGAGACATCTCCCTCCGGATTCAGCATCACAACCGTCGGCTCCATCTGCTTCAGGCTCGCAAGGTCCGCCGTCGCCGCCAGCTTCTCAACCGTTGACTTCAGCTTCTCCTGCATCTCAGCCCGCGTCCGCAAAATCGGCTTGCCGCTGGCCTTGTCCTTGGCAAGCTGTATCGTCACCTTCGTGCCGCCACGGAACTCGTTGTCCAGCAGCTCCTTGCCGCGGCTAAAGATTGCGAGAATACACAGCCCTGTCAGCGTGATGGAGAAGATGACAAACGGAATGCGGTACCGCATCCAGTTGATGTTCGGGTGCAAAATCCGGTTCAGCGCCGGGAAGGTCAGCGTCAGCATGCTCAGCTTCTTGATGTGCAACTTGTCAATCAGCAGCACAAAAATCAGCCGTGTGATGTACAGCTGGCAAATCAGCGTGGTCACCGTACCAATTGCCATGGTAATCGCAAAGCCCTTGATCTCGGGCGTGCCGGTAAAGCCCAGCACCACACACACAATCAGGTTGGTCAGGTTGCCGTCAACAATGGCCGAGAGCGCCTTGGAGTACGCCAGCCGCACCGAGGTCTTCAGGTCGTTGCCCCGCAGCCGCTCCTCACGCATGCGCTCAAAGATCAGCACGTTGGCGTCCACCGCCATACCAAAGGTCAGAATCACACCCGCAATGCCCGGCAGCGAAAACTTCGCTGAGTTCAGGCTCATCGCCGCCAGAATCATCAGCAGGTTCACCACCAGCGCAATCACCGCGATACCGCCGCCGGTGAAGTAATAACAGATCATAAACGCTGCCACCGCGGCAAAGGCAATCACACCGGCATACAGCCCGCGCTGCAGATTGTCCTGCCCCAGGTCTGGTGCGATCACGTTCTCGCTCACCGGCTCCGGCGCCAGCTTGGCCGCCAGCGAACCGGCCTCCAGCACCCGCACCACATAGTTCACTTCTTCAATGCCAAAGTTACCCGTGATCTGCCCGCTCTTGCCGATCTCGCTTTGAATCGTCGGCGCGGTGTACACCTCATCATCAAGCAGCACCGCCATCGGCCGCTGCTTGTTGTCACCCGTCAGCTGCCGCATCCGCTGCGCGCCCGACTCGTCCATGTTAAACGCAATCGCCGGGCGGCCAAGCTCATCGCTCGTGGGCCGTGCTCCAGATACCTTCCAGTCACCCACACCCGCCACCAGCGAGGCCGTTGGCGTGGTGTACAGCAGCAGATAAATCTCGCCGTCATACACATCAGCCACCAAGCCGCGCCGAGCTTTAAAGTACCCCGCCGGGTCCGCGGTAATCGCCGTCAGCTCCTCCGCAGTGTCAAACCACGACTCCAACTTGTTGATCTTAAACCACGCGAACTCACTACTCTTCACCGACTTGGGCCCACCGGCCCGCAGTTCGGCACGCAGCCGGGTTTCATCCGGGTTCACACCTGATGATGCAATCCGGAACTCCAGCACACCCGCGCCACGCAGCAGCCGCTTCAAGTCTTGCGGGTCATCCAGCGTCGAGCGGTTTTTCTCGTACACATCCCAGCTTGCCAGCACAGTCTTCAGCTGCGCAGCCGCCGCGGGGTGGTCCTTCTCAAGCCGTACAATCGCCTGCTTGCGGGGTGAGTCCAGCTTGACCTGCTGCCCCGTTGCCTCAGACTTGATGTTCCGGTCCTTATCACTCAGTTGCAGCGCCCGGCGCACATCCGCCGCCGGAATCGCCGTGCCCAGCGCCTTATCGCGGGCCGAGGCATACACCTTCTCAGCCTCAGCAACCGAGCGTGCCGCGGCGTCCAGCGCATCCTGGGCCGCCCGCTGGGCATCCTCTTGGGGCTTTAGCGCATCACCGGCCACCCCGGCCTGCTTGGCGTTGTTCAGCGCCGCAAGTGCTGCCTCCGCGCCAGCCCGTAGTTCCGGCAAGCGACGCTTAAAGTCATCGGCCCGGGCCGCGATCCCATCAAACGCATCGGCCGCTTCGGCCAGTAGTTTTTGGCGCTCCGCATCACCCGAGGCAATCTTTGCAATCTCCGCTGCCCGCACCCCATCGGCCGTCGGCAGCTTCACAAAGCGCTCAAACTGCTCAACTGTCAAAGCTCCGGCAGAAATCCCCGCCAGAGCCTTCTCAAAGTCAACCTTAAAACTCTTGACCTTGTCACCCGGCAGCGGCATCGTCACTTCGATGCGGCTAGAACCCTGCCGCACCATGGTGATGTCCAGCACGCCCTTCGGATCGACTCGCTTCTTCAGCAGATCAATCATCCGCGTGATCGTGTTGTCCGGATCATCCGGCTTCAGCTCAACCTGATACACCAGGCTCACGCCACCAGCCAGGTCCTTGCCGCGGCGGAGCTTGTCCTCCGGCGGCAAAATGGACATGACCGACACCGCGATCAGAAAGAGCACGAACGAGAAGTGGAGCCAAAGGCGGCGCATGGGAGTGTGCTTCGGTAAAGTGCGAAAAACCGCGGGAGAAACCGCGGGAGAAACCAACGGAGAAACCAGTTAAAAAACCAGCGAAAACAATCGAAAAACGTGTCGATGCCAACCGCCCGGCACCGTTGCCGGGATGTCAATCTCTCTTCAAATTCAGACCGAGACCTTGCCGCCCGCCGGCTTGAGTTCAGCCGTCTGGCCATGGTTGTGCTTCCGCAGCACACCCGAAATGGCCGACTTGGCGAACCGAATCCGCGTGTTATTCACCTCATCAACCCGCAGAACAATCTCATCATCCTTGATCTCAGAAATGCTGCCGATGATGCCGCCATACGTCTGCACCCTGTCGCCCGGGGCCATCGCCGCGAACAACTCGGCCTTCTTCTTCTTCTCTTTGCGGCCAGTCATGAAGGTGAAAAGCACCATCACGCCCATCACCAGAATCAGCGGCAGCATGAACGTCAGCATGCTGGGAGACTGCGACACAGCGCCGCCAACCGGCTGAGCCGGAACCGCCGCCGTGCCACCAGGAACACCACCCGGAACACCACCCGGTACACCACCCGCAACACCAACCGGCACCGCGCCCGGTGCCGCGGCCTTGGGTTGCCCCAAAACCTCAGAAACAACCGGCGCAACCGGGGCCGCAACCGCAGCTGCAACCGGGGCCGTCGCCGCCCCCGCAGGCGCCGCACCAATCGCCGGCTGCGAGGCCTGTGCAAATGTAGAAATAAAGACCGCAAACGCTGGACTCAGTTCGGACATAGGTACACTCACAAAAACAACACCGCTCGGTGCCAAAGACTGGCTCACCAAGAATAAAGACTATCCAACCGGACACCGAACGCCGATGCCGTGGCAAGTCGAGAGTTTAGGCCCCCAGCCCGACCGCGTTCTCCAACACCACGTCCGAGAAGCTCAATTCCTCGCACTTTGCAATGCCCGAACCGCCTCAATGCTCGCCACACAAGCCCGCCTCCCCCCGCCCCACTCCTTCGCCGCCACCAGAGAAAGTTGTGCGCCTGCCCTAGGCCTGCCCTATTCCTGACCTAATCCAAGCCAAGCCGCCCAGCCCCATACCGCCCATGCAGAGCACCATCCGCAAGGAAACCGTGGGTGAGTGCCTTGATGCTGCCAAAAAATGTGCGCACACCACAGCCGCTACCAAAAAAAACTGCCCCCCAAAAATAAAAAATGCCGCAGGTCACGGGTACGCGAGCTGACGGCGGTCGCCCAAAGGCGGTGCCTGCGATTTTGCAATCTTGTTGCGTGAAACCGCGAGGCCGGGTTGAATACACAAAACAAGTATGCCACCCATTCACCCCCTCGTCAACCATCAAAATAAAATATATCCAATCGAAAAGGACAACCCTGTGTCCTTCTCGCCCCCAAGTTCACATTTTCATCCTTGCCCCGCCCCACTCCCTGCGGTACGCTCATCTCTTCGCGGGCTGCCATTCGCCGCAGCCGCAATCACTCTGGGAGCGGCACACACATGCCACGATACATCCTCGGTCTTGACATCGGCAGCAATTCCGTCGGCTCAGCATGGGTAGACATGGAACGCCAGCAGGTGCAGCTCGCCGCCAGCGTCTTTCCCGCCGGGGTTGATGAATCCGATGACTCCAAACGCGGCGCGCCCAAAAATCAGGAACGCCGCATGGCACGTTCCCTCCGCCGTGGCCTCGCCCGCCGGGCCCTCCGCAAACACGCCATGCGCAAAGCACTCGTCGAGCTTGGCTTCCTGCCCGCCGATCTACCCAATTTCAAGCAGCTTCTGGACCACAACCGCTGGCCAATCCCCGCCGATGCCCAGCCAGACCCCAACTACTCCGCCTGGCACCTCCGGGCCGATGCCCTCACACGCCCCCTGCATCCCTTCGAGTTCGGCCGCCTCATGCTCCACCTCATCCAGCGCCGCGGTGCTATCGGTATCGGCCTCACCGAAGACAAAGAAGAAGGCCCCGTCAAAGAAGAAGGCTCCGTCAAAGAAGAAGGCCCCGTCAAAAACGAAGGCCCCGTCAAAGAAGCCATCAAAAAGCTCAAGTCCGACATGCTGGCCGTCAATTCCGCCACCTTCGGCCAGTTCATGGCCAAAAGGTTTGATGCCAGCCGCCGCCAAGGCAAATCCGGCAACACATGGCAAGACCCCATCCGTAACCGCCGCGACGACTTTCAATACCACGCCGACCGCGGCACCATCCGCGATGAGTTCAGCACCATCTGGGTCGCACAGGCCCAACTGGGCGGCCCGCTCGCCAAACTCCTCACGCCCGATCTCATGCGCCGATTCGACAGGCCACCCGGCAACAACGAAACCGTGCCCATGCGCCAGCAGGGCCTGCTCTTCGGCCAACGCAAAACCACCTGGGACCTCGGCCGCCTCGGCCGCTGCGAACTCGAACCCACCGACCGCCACGTCGCCAAGGCCGACATGCACGCCCAGCACTACCGCGTGATCGACTGGGTCAGCACCGTCCGCATCCGCGAAAACGGCGGCGACTACCGCGCCCTCACCGCCGAACAACGCGACACCCTCATCGCCTTCCTCGCCGAACCGCAATTCGCCAAACCCAAATCAGCCAGCCCAAAGCCCAAGAAAAACAAAAAGGGCCAGCCCGCAGCCGCAGAACCCGACCCAGCAGAACCCGATGCCGATGTCTTCGCCACCGGCCAATCACTCCCCCCCGGCGAACTCCCCGGCAAACTCAAGCCCGAAGCAACAGTCACCGATATCCGCAAGGCCCTCGGCTTCAGCCCGCGCGACAAGCACATCGAACTCAACTGCCAAAACGATGCAGACCGCGGCATCCATTTCGACCGTTTCTCCGCCGCCATCATCCACTGCGTCTTCACCAAGCCCAAGTGGGATGCCCTCACACCCAAACTCCAGGAAGCCGTCAACAAAACCCTCCTCCGCCTTGACCCGGAGGTAGACCGCCACGAAGGCGAACTCCGCACCCTGGCAGCCAAATATTGGGGGCTTGATCAAGCATCAACCAACCGCCTCATCCAATTCTGGCAAACCCAGCCCAAACTTGAAGACCGTCTTAATCTCTCCCGCCGAGCCATCATCAACCTGCTGCCCTACATGCAGCGATTCGACGCATCAAACAACCGTTGGCCCAGCGTAATCGAAGCCCGCCAGATGCTCGCCGAAGACGGCGAAGCCATCGACCGTTCCAGCAACACCCCCATCTCCGACAGCCAGCGCCAGCGCTACTCCGTCACCGGTGAGCGCCCGATGAGCAAGGCCGACCGCCATTTCATGGCCAAACACCCCGACCTGCTCCTGCCCGCTCCCTTCATGACCAACCCCGTCGTTCGAAAGGCCATCCACGAGGTCCGCCGCCACATCATCGCGTACATGCGCCGCTACGGTAACATCAAGCCCGACCGCATCGTCGTCGAGTTCGCCCGCGAAACCACCCAGGCCGGCACCGCCCGCGACCGCCAACTCAACCAGAACCGCAACCGCGAAAAAATCCGCAAGCAAATCGAAAGCGAAATCATCGCCGCCGCCTACGGCAGCCAGGCCCACCGCCTCACAAGCAACCAAATCCGCGCCGCCGTTGATCGCGTCGTACTCTGGCAGCAACAGCGCAAGCAGTGCGTGTACACCGGCAGACCAATCTCCGCCCACGATGCCGCAAAGGGTAACGATGTCGAGATCGACCACATCCTCCCCTACAGCCGCACCGGTGACAACTCGCTCGCCAACAAAGTCCTCTGCGCCCGAAGCGCCAACCGCGACAAGGCCAATCAAACCCCCGCCGAGTGGTGGGGCCCAAAGCTCCCCGAGAACATCAAGTTCGCCGAACGCGTCCTCCGCGATGACCCCGATGACTCCGGTTATTTCTCACCGCGTGATAGCAAATCCAAGCTCGACCGCTTCACCCGTGAAATCAAACCCGGCGAAGACTGGAGCAGCTCCCAACTCACCGACACCGCCTACGCCGCAAAGGCTGTCGTCCAGTACCTCTCCGATGCGCTCTACCACGGCACCGGCCTAGCCGAACGCGGCGGCGAACGCAAAATCTTCGTCACCAAGGGCAAGTACACCGCCATGCTCCGCCGCCAATGGCAACTCTTCGCCACCCTAAACCGCCGTATCAAGCCCGATGAGGCAAACCCAAGCGATGATGCGTTCAACCGCTCCGCCGCTATGAAAGACCGTACCGACCACCGCCACCACGCTATCGACGCTCTGGTCATCGCCCTCACAGGCCCGGATATCGTGCCCAGACTCGCAGCCTCCGCCGCTGCTGAAGAAGAGCATTTCGCCAAACACGGTTCCCGCGAAGGTTTCCGCAGCAACTTCTTTGATCCACCCTGGGGCGAAGGTGAAGGCAAACACCGCGTCGCCAGCTTCCGCAGGCAAATACTCAGCCGCGTCTTCAGCGAGTTCCAACGCTCCGGTGCCCTTGATGACACAGACACCGAGCAAGGCCAACCGCTGGTGGTTTGCCATCGAATAGTCAAGCGAAAGATTGTTGGTTACCTCCACAAAGACACCAGCTATGGGCCCGTATTTGATCATCGCACAGGCCATCGAGTTGATGATCGCACAACAAACCGCATCGGTGCAGCACGTCTTACAGCCAACCACCTCCGAATGCCGGATGGGTGGGACGCAAGCAGCGCCAGAATACGAGATCCAAAAACAAGTGGTGCGGAACGTGCCGCACTGAAAGCGACTCTCGCAGGCTTGCCGGATGAAGCTCCAGGTAAATCCGGCATCGTTCGCGATCGGGCGCTCCGCGACACACTGCGGCAATGCGTAATTAATGCCGGGCTTGATCCGGACTCGCTGAAACCCAAGCAGAGTGAAGATCTAAATGCAGCCAGAAAGTTCGTGTTTCCAAACGGGCAGCCAATCAAGTCTGTCGTTCTGCTTCGCGCCAACAACGATCCAGTCGTCATTCGCCGCACAATCCCAACGGGCGTGGCGGGGATACGTGCAAAAAGCACGGCCGACCGCGAAGACCGCATTTATGACAGTCAGAGCAACCACCATCTCGAGATACGCGAAAGCGATAAAGGAAAATGGACCGGCACCATCATCACAACTATCGAAGCAGCCTCTCGCAACAAGGACAGGCTCAACGCCCGCCGCGCTGCTTGCAAAAAGCTGGGTCTGGTACCAAAGGCCTCCCCTCGCAAACATCCAGAACTCAAAGAGATCTTCCGCCAGATCGACCTGGCGTGTCCGATCGTCGACCGCTCCACAAATACCGATGGTCGCTTTGTCATGTCGCTGGCCGAAGGTGAAACAGTTTATATGAAGCACCCCGACACCGCTGAACCCGGGTTCTTCGTCGTCTTCAAACTCGACAAACCGCAGACAATTCACTTCAAGCACCACTGGGATTCTCGCCGCGCCATGGGAACCCGCGATGAAGCCGGAAAAATAATCGAGAACTCCGAACGCGAAGATATCGCAGTCAGCGCTACCCAACTCAAGGTGGTCGCTTTGGATGCAACAAAGCTGTCGCTCTCGCCAACCCAACTTCAACAAAGCCTTTCTCCCAACCGCTTCCTGAAGGTCCGTATCGACTCCCTCGGCCAAGCCCGCCACGTCTGCAACGACTAGCCCGCTCCGATAATCCGTTGTACTTTGCCCGCGTGCACCCACCAGGCAAACTCCACCGAAAACCCTTGCAGCGCCAGCACAACCGCGGCCCGCAAGAGTTTTTTCATTGATCAAACGAACCATCGAAATCAGCCGCGACCCCGTGCACCTCGCCCTCCGCCAGGGGCAGATGCTGATCCTGAAGAAAACTGATGAACCATCGGCCCCGCGCCCGCGCTACCCGCCCAACCTCGCAG
>JBBRKQ010000091.1:0-15775 GCA_038231815.1 Phycisphaerales bacterium | reverse complement strand
GATGATCTTGAGGCCGGTAACACGCTCGCATCCATGAGTGATGACTTGCTAGAACAAGTCAAAGAGCTGATCACGCTCGCGGATTCGGCTTCATCACCCCCGGCCGATGCCGGACAAATTACCTCTAATTCTGTCCCTACCACCGACATCGAACCTGCCCCATCGCAAGCTTCAGCTGAACTCGAGCCCAGGGTCGTGGATAGCGTCAAGTACCAGCCTCGATTCGCCATCACGCCGACCATCGATGAACCCACGGTTGGGACCGCCGAATCCCAGTTGGGTGAGCAGCCCGCACTGACTGATGATGGCCTCGTCACCGATTCAAACTCCGATGCCACCCAGGGATACCTTGCCAGCGATCGGGCGGATGCAGCTGCAGCTGAGGCGGACTTCGCTTCGCAGAGCATGCCGCCGAGCGGTACGTTTGATGCTGCTGATACCCCCTCGATCACCAGCCCGATAAAGTCTCCAATTCGGTACCAGCCGCGATCCGCCAGTGCATTTGCATCGACAAGCGATGATTCGTTCGCATCCGCGAATCAGCCGCTGGCAAGCGATGATGATCAAACCACGCCTTGCCCAGCCCCCGCGGCATCAGCGCCTTCCGTTGCAGCGGAGAGCGCGGCAGCCTCCGAAGATGCATCGCAAGCCGAATCATCCATTCAGGCCGATCCAGTCGATTCAGTCGATCAGCCAGCTCAGGCAGATCAGCCAGCCCAGGTCGATCAGGCGAATCCGGGTTCCCCGGCAAGTATCACCAGCGAGTTCGCACCCGCAGATGCGGCATCATCCTCCACGGCTCCGCAAACTGTTCCTTGGCCCCCGCTGTGCATCATCACAGAACCCGCTCCGGTGGCAGACTTTGCGAGTGCTGATGCACCAACGCAGCCGCCGACCGCAAGTGTCCAGACACCAGCAGACTCGACATGCCAACCGCTCTCGGCTGATCCCGCTTCGGAGAGTGATTCGGCCGAAGGTGCCACTTCATGGAGCGATAAGGCCCCAGACAGTGGCACCCATTCCCAGCAGCTCGCCCAAAGCAATAATCCAGGGAGCGATAATCCAGGGAGCGATGACCCATGGGATGATGGTTCCGCGCCGCGAATCGGCAGTCCGCAGCCCGCAGCGTTCGAAGCCAACACCCCGATGGCTTCACCCACAGCGCCAGTTTTGGCGACTTCTCTTGATAACGCCTGCGCAGCATCCGGGGCCGAGAGTGATCTCGCTGGAACCGAGTTCGCCTCGACCACCGCTGAGGATGCTCATGCCGAGGGGCTGAGCACTTCGCTCCAGGGTGACCCGATCGACAGCCCGCCTGAGGCTGTACCGTCATTGATTCATCAGCCATCGATTCATCAGCCATCGTTTCATCAACTCGAGTCCAGCGCGGTCGTAACCGACGATTCGCCACTGACAGCATCGCTTCCGGATGCAGCCGCTGCACCGGAGTTCCCGCAGGCCGCAATCGCACTGCCAGATGATGTTTGCGTGTCAGATATTCCAGCCGATCCCCTCACTGAAGCCACCGATTTCGCTGCCCCAGAGCCAGTTTTTCCAGAGCCGGTTTCCCCAGAGCCAGTTTCCCCAGAGCCGGCAGCGCTTTCTGCCGTAGCCCTGCACGCTGAGGTGACAGCACCAGCTTCAACCGATGCCGCCGGTGATGAGCCAAGCGTCGTCGAGCCCATCGATACAGGCTGGCAGCAGACCGATGAGGACCTGACACTCGCGGCCGGATCGATGGGTATCGACTTCACCGCCGATGGCTCCTCTCCGATTCCAGAATCTGTTGACCTTGATGCGATCAACGATCGCATCTCCGCGTTGCTGCAATGCTCCCCGCCGCTCACGACGGGTGAGCCCCAGCCGAGCGAGCAGATCTGCGATCCTGCCGAGATGGCCGTGGCCGCAAAGGCCACCATCGCTGCCTTACGCACACCGGGTGATGCCTTGGCCCTCGAATCCGATAAAGACAGCGAACCAGCGATCCAGCAGCCCGCTGCCGAATTCGCACCGCCGATCGCCTCTAAAACCACCGCCGAACCACAATTCTCCGCAGCTGGTGAGCCGCAAAGCTCCAACATTTCCAGCACTCCCGAGTCTCCTGACGCTGCCAACGCTGCCAACGCTACCAATGCTGCCAACGCTGCCAATGCTACCAGCACTTTCGACCCCTCCGCTGACCCGCAGTGCACCGCCATCGCTGCCGAAGCAACGCTGGATGCGGGCGGTCCGGCGGAGCTGACACCCGAGCAGATGGCGGCCCTTATGGCCGGCGGGGACGACTTTGATTCCGGCATGCCCGCATCCGAGTGGGGCTCGTTCCCGATCTCATTTCCACCAGAGAAGATCGAGTCCCTGCAGTTCATGGTTGCCGATGCCAAAGCTGGTATCGAGCAGCTCAGCGGTGCAATCACTCAGCTCACTAACTTTGGTAGCCGTGATGAAGCCGCAGCCTCGATCACCGACATCGCCGCAGCCCTCGATAAAATCAGTGTGGCCTTCAACTTCACTTCGCTGAAGATCGTTGTCGGTCTGATCCACGATGTTGCAAGACGCTCCGCCCAAGTCAGCGATGCGCTGATGCCCGAAGTCCTCGTTCGCGCTCGGGCCATCCACAGCCTCATCGAGCAGCACATCCGCGGTCTCGAGTGCGGTATGGAGGTGAAGTGGTCACTCGATACACTGGTGACACGAACCCGTCGTCTACTGGCCGATAAACCGCTGCACCCGTCGGTCCGCGGCTGGCATCAGGGTGATATTTACCGCCTCCTGGAATTGGATCTCGTCAACGAGAGCTTTGATTCACCCCCCCGCCCCGACAGTGAGGACCAGTTTGTTGATGATGGTTCGGTGTGGATTCCCCCGGTCGCCGCGGCCGATGGTTCCGGCGACGATTCGCAGCAAGGCGCAGAGGCCGAAAAGAAGCAGGAAACCGAGCAAATCATCCGGGTGGCCGCAACCACCATCGACAGTATGCTGGACCTGATCAGCCAGCTCGTGCTCACCAAGAACCGCGTGTTCAACCTCAGCCGCACAATCCGGCTTCCCGGCTCTCAGGAAGCCAGGTTTGAGGAACTCACAACCGCTGCCGATGAACTCTCCGTGCTCACGGGCAATCTGCAAATGACCATGATGCAGGCCCGCATGCAGCCGATCACTAAGTTGTTTGAGCGGTACAACCGCGTTGTTGGAGACTTGGCAGGGCTTGCGGATAAAAAAGTCAATCTCGTCGTCGGTGGGCACGCCGCCATGATCGACAAGAACCTTTTCGATGGTCTGGCCGAGGCAATGTCTCAGCTCCTGCGCAGCATCGTCACCAAGCAGGTCCGGGTCCCGGCAGAACGTGCGGCCCAGTCCAAGCCCGAGGCCGCCACAATCTCGCTCGATGCCGAGAGTCAGGGCGCGCAGATCATCATCTCCATCGAGCACGATGGCGACCTGCCCGACCCCGCAGCGCTCGCAGCCACAGCTGTTGAAAAGAATGTCTGCGATGCAGAAGCTCTTGATACGCTCTCGGACAACGAGCTGTTCCTCCTCGCTTTTAAGCCCGATTTCGGCGATCCGCAGCTTTCAAAGGTCGGCACGCTGATCGCTGAACTCGGCGGCAAGCTTGGCATTCGCGTCACCGCGGATGGTCTGACTCGCGTTGAGATCGCCTTGCCGCTTTCAGTGGCCATCGTGCCGGCCATCCTCGTCGGCATCGGGTCTGAAAGCTACGCCATCCCACTGCAAAGCGTCGAAGAGATCATCCGCTGCAGTGACTTCCAGGCTTCAACCGTTCACGGCAAGCCCGTCATCCGCCTGCGTGAGTCGCTGCTGGATGTGGTCGCAGCCACCAGCATCATCGGTGAGCCGGCTCCTCGTCGCACCAGCACGGGCGCCGTGGAACTCACCGGCGACCAGCAACCGCCACAGCATTCATCGCCATCCGATGCCTTAGCTTCAATCGAGAATGCCGACCAAGCCATGCCCGAAGCTGCCCAGCGTGCGGCGGCGAGTACCCCGCATGATGGGGCTCAATCCGGTAGCAATACCGAGGTCAAGAACGAATCAAATGCGTTCGGCCTCGTTCTATCCGCCGGATTCACCCGGGCCGTACTCACCGTCGATCGCATCATCGGCAAGCAGGAAATCGTCATCAAGAAGCTGGAAGGCCCCATCGCCAACATCCGCTGCTTCGCAGGTGCGACCATCCGTAACGACGGCTCCATCTCGCTGATCTTTGATGTTGCTGAATTGCTCAAAGCCGCATCGTGACCGTGGTACGAAACCCTGCATCCACGCCACCTTTTGATTCGCTCATTCATCGAGACGGTACCTCCTCGCCTCCGCCGTATGAATCATGGGCGATAAAGGGCCACTGTCCCTCCGAACCCTCCCCTATACCTCAAACTTATCTCTAGCCCTCGGTTTCCCTGTCACTTCACACCCGTCGCCTCGCTGGCCACCGCAACAACTTGATACAACAACAGCCCGCCCTGCACCAAGCTGGCGACGGCAAAGTGCATCAGTGCCACTTTCAGACCGGTCTCAATCCGCTGGCGAAACAGCACACAAATTACCAGCAAGTACGCCGAGAACGCCAGCAGAAATGCAAGCACCCCCGAGAACCCACCCGCGCTGATCGGCACGCCCAGAATCGCGAAAAATACACCCGCCGCCGCGGCCATCCGGGCAACCGCCACCTCCAGATTGCCCACCTTGGATTCAAGCCAAAGCGCCGCCAGGAACAATGCGCCAACACCTGTCGCGGTATGGATACCAAAGCTCAGCAACACCAAAAACGCCTTCGCCGGCCTCACCCACCACGCTACTTCTGTTTTGGTGAACACCGCCGCCAGCACCGCGCCCGCCAGCGCGCACACTCCAGCAAAGATCATCAGCCACTTCACCGGTGGAAAGCTCCGGCCGTCCGGGTTCACCATGCACAGCACCGGCCGGCCATCGTCCGGCTTCACTTCGGCATCCGCTTTCTTGGCCACTCCCGGCGTGAAGTCCTTGGCGGTCTCGCTGGTTCGCAAATCAAACCCGCAGTTTGTACACACCACCGAAGAAGCCCCCATCGCCTTGCCGCACCGCGGGCAAAAGTCGCCCGGTGGCAGACCCTCCGCCAGTGACCCAACCACCTCAATCGGTCCTTCATCCTCTCCACTAACCTTTGGCCCAAGTCCAGATGCAACTCCCCCTTTTCCAGCATCGGGCGGCACCGAATCAGGCTTGGCCCCGCTCGCATCACGCCTCTGCGAGTTGCCACCATCCACGCCGTCGGTAACGTCATAAGGCTCAGCCATGCGCAAGCGTACCAGCGCCACGCCCCAGCCGCCGGTCCAGTCATTGCCCCCCGTTGCAGCTTCTCCTAGCCCATGTCAGACCCACTCGCTCTCATCCATCCACTACTCATGCACCACCCAGACCCCGCCGCTGGCAATTCGGTCATCCGCTAGGCAACCCCGGCCCGGCCACCCTTCAAAAAGTACTCCATTAACTCATGCCCGTACTCGATGTGCAAGTCGCTGTCGGCCGCGGTCTGCTCGCAGTACGGCTCGCTCACCAAGCTCCGCACCCACGCCCCGGCCATTACAAACGGTACCGGGGTTGAATCATGCTTGCGCGTGCTGCACAGTGTGTAATGGTCCGGCAGGATCATGATCCGCCACCCAACCGCCTTCGGGTCCTTCTCCGGATCGCCAAACGACCGCAGCTTCTCCAGCACCGGCCCAATTACCCACTTGTCGATGGCTTCGATCGAGGCAACCTTCGTCGCAAAGTCGCCCTGATGGCTCATTTCATCCGGAGCTTCAACATGGCAGCACACAATATCGTGCGTGTCCAGCGCCCCAATAGTGGCCCGCCCCTGTGCTGCGTAATCATTGTCGTGATAGCTCGTTACCCCCGGCACTGCAAGCTTGTCCCAGCCCATCAGCGTAGCGATTCCAGTCAGCAGATCAACCGCAGTCGTCATCGCACCGGTCATCCCGAACTGGTCCTTAAACTTCGGCAGTTTGGGACGCACACCCTGCCCCCAGATCCACGCCATGTTTGCCGGCCGCTTGCCCGCAGCCCGCCGGGCCGCATTCACGGGATGATCCGGCAGCACCTCCGCGGCAAGATTAATCAGCTTTCTCAGCCTTTCGGCAGCTTCGCGGCCAGCAGCACCAGAGCCAGAGACGGTACCGGGCATTGATGCGACCCACGGTTGGCCAGGAATTTCATGAGGCGGCGTCGTGGCAACCTGCGAGTAATCAAGCCCCGATCGATCCACCAGAACCGATCGATAACTCACCCCGTGGCGCAGCACCATCGATTTGGTCAGTTCAGGCTCGCGCTGTTGCCAGTGCTTCAGCAAATCAGCGATAAGCACGCTCGCCTCGGCATCGCTAATCGCCCCGGCAGAGTGGTCCAGCATCTGCCCATCTTCCGGGGTTCCCGTCTCGCCCACGGTGACGAGATTGAGCCGAAATATCCAGTCTTTCTCGCCCATCTCTACGCCCATGGCCGCGGCCTCAAGTGGTGCCCGCCCCGTGTGGTACTTGCGCGGGTCATTGCCCAGCAGGCACATGGTGCACACATCAGAATTCGCAACAAACCCCGGGGGTGTGGTGCGGGCGGTCCCCAGCCGGCCCATGGCCGCAATCGCGTCCAGATTGGGCGTGCGTGCGGCCTGCAGCGGCGTCTGATCGTCCAAGTCTCCGATGGGTAAGTCGGCAGCACCGTCGGCAATAATGATCGCGTACTTCATGACAAAGCTCCACAGTGCACCGCCGAAGCCAAACCGTTCATGGGTTTGGCGCCTGGCCGAACAAACCCATCAGCAAACCAACAAAAAACGCGACCGCCCGCTCCGCAGTCGGAAACACAAGTGCGCCACCATAGAAAAAGATCACCATCAGCCCGATGAACCCTGAAAGCAGACCGATCTGAGTCTGGTAAAAGCTCCGAACTGCCGGAATGCACGCCGCCAAAATGCGACCGCCATCCAGCGGGTACAGCGGCAGCATGTTCAATATCGCCAGCACCATGTTCAGCATCGCCCCGGTGCCAAAGAACATAATCGCCCGGTCCGCGACCGCGCTCGGCCCACTACTGGTCATCAGCGTGACCGTCAAAACAATAATGCACAGCAGTGACAGCCCAAAGTTCGTCGCCGGCCCGGCCACCGTCACAAGTATTTCATCGTACCAGTGGCGCATCCGACTTGGGTTCACCGGCATGCTCCCCCAGGTCACGCCAATAATCGCGAGCATTATCACCCCACTCGTGCCCATGTGCACAATCGGGTTCCACGTAATGTGCCCCAGCTCAATTGGCGTGCGATCACCGCAGCGAACGGCCGTGTACCCGTGCGCCAGCTCATGCAGCACCACGCTAAAAACCACCCAGAACGCCCACGTCACCAGCAGCGCGGGCCCGCCAGTCTGCAGCAAGTTTGTAACCCACCAAGAATTCATCGCGGCTCCGTTCTTTCGCATCGGCCGATGATCCCGTCCGCCTCCGCCCAATAGCGTCTGCGCAGAATCCCATGTCGGCCGCTAGCTTCTATTGTAAAACGCCCCGACCTTGCGGGCCGGGGCGTCGTTGAATCTTTATCACTCGGACCGCATGGCCCGCACAATCACACCATCGCTGGCTTGGGTGCGGCCGCCCGGGCCTTGGCCTGAGCAGCAGCCGACTTGTTCGCCGCGGCAACGGCCGTCTTGCAGATATGGTCAAACGTCACCGTGTCGCTGATGGCCAGCTCGGAGAGCATCTTGCGGTTCAGCAGGATGCCGGCGTGCTTGCAGCCGTTCATAAACACGCTGTAGCGGGTACCACGCATGCGGCAGGCGGCCGTCAGACGGGTAATCCACAGGGCCCGCATGTCACGCTTGCGGTTACGACGATCGCGGTAGGCGTAAACGCCAGCCGTGCGAACGGCAATCTTGGCCTGTGCACGCTTGTTCTTCGCTGGGCCGTAGTAGCCGCGAGCTTCTTTGAACAACCGTTCACGACGCTGTGTACGAGACGCACCTTTACGAACGCGTGGCATGTGCCAACTCCAGAAAGACGCCCGAAACATCGGAGCGGGCCACACACCGGAACAACCGATGCATTCAGCCCGTCTTTGGTCCCGTCGGACGCCCAAACCAAAAACAAGAACAACAAACCTCAATCAACCAGACCGTCGGTCTGACCCGTCCCCAACCATAAACTATGAATCATCAACGAATTACTTCGTCGCGTACTTCTTGGCCGGCATCGCAGCGAGCTTGGCAGCCTCAGCACGAGAAGCCTTCTTCTCAGCGGGCGTCGGGCTCTTGCGGAACGCGGTGCGGGGCTGATCCTTGCCACGCAGGCGACGGAACAAGAGCATTTCCAGACCCTTAGTCTGGCTGCTCCACAAGTACTTGTCCTTGCGCAGGCGACGAAGCCGCTTGCCGGACTTATTGCTCTTTAAGTGCTTGCTGTTCGAGCTCTTGTGCTTGACCATTCCGGATGCGGTAAAACGCATCCGCTTCTGAATGCCCTTGTGCGGCTTGTTGGTGCTCATATCGAATCGCTCCAAATCAATCAAACAGTGATCAAACGAACGTGACCGTCGAACAGAAATCCCAGACAAGCCCGGACACCCAACGGTTTGGACAAACCGCCAGATCCGCCGCCGGATAGGGGGGAGAGTATAACTGGTCGACCCTCCCGCGTCCACACCTCGTGACGCTTACCCGCCCACTTGCCCCAACCATTTTGAGCGCTCTAGCCCGCTAGTACCTGACATGAACCTTCTTCACGTCCGTATAACGCTTCAGACTGCCGCCGACCTTCTCACCAGCCCTCTGCAAATCCACTTACGGACCCAGCATGATGTCATTCTGTTCCGGAGTCTCCACCCCACGCAGCGGAGCCATCCACCGTCGACCCGTTGTCGTCCGCAGAAACTCCATCGGTCGCGGAATCCACAGCAAATCATCGTTGGTCGGATCGCGCGGCTCGCTCGTCCACGTCACCGCGCCGCCGTTGTCAAGCACTTGCTGCCCCCGCCCGCCGTGGTTCGGTGAGTTTTCAAGCACATCAATCATCTCGCCACGCAGTGCGCGGCTCGTCGCCGGATTGCGATCCGCAACCACCGTCCGCCTCGGCCCATCCAGCGTCAATTCCTCGCCGTGCCGCGGCAACTGCATTGAATAGCTCACACTCTTATGGCAGGTATAGTCCCGCGTACTCGAGCACATACTGGTCATGCACCCTTCGCTGCCGGTACAGCCCAGGCTCTCAACCGGGGCGTAGCGCTCGCGTGACAGCACAAACATGTTCTCGGAGTTTGATTGGCCGGATTTACCCACATTCCACCACACACCGCCGCCCAGCCCCGCAGTGGCCGTCGGCATCCTCCGCTGCCAGTCCGCGGCGTACTGACCCATCGCAACTCCAACCTGCTTTAGGTTGTTCCCGCAAAAGGCAATCCGTGACTTGTCTCGCATCGCCGTAATGACCGGGACGGAAACTCCCAGCAGCACCACCGCCGCGGCGAGCGCTCCGCCCACATCCGCAACACGCACGCCACGGATTCCGCCGCCAAACCGCATCGGCTCAGCATCAAGCTTCATTCTTCCAGCAGAGGCCTCAATCTCAGCCTCCACCCCGGCCAGTGTGCGCTCAAAGAGCGCTTCAGCCCCATCAGCTATCGCCTTGCGCTCCTGCTGCGACTGCAAATCAAGAAGCTGCAACGTCGCCATCAGCGCCCGGGCCTCAGCAGCAATCGGCCCGGGCACGGCCGAGGCGTTGTACCCGTTGTTGCTCAGCGTAAACAACGCATCATCCGCCGCATCAGACAACACATCATCATGCGATGCCGCAAGTTCATGCACCGCTGCCGTGCCATCGGTCACAGTTGCAAGTGATTCCGCCCCCTCTGCTGCAAGCGTCTGCTGTCCCAAACTGGCAATCCGGTGCATCACGCCGTGAATCAGCAGCTCCGGGCTGCCGGAAGCTGAGCCGGAGCGCATCGTGTGTTTATCAACACCCGCGGCCCCGCAACCTCCGTCACAGTCCCACGCAAAGGCAGCCAAAGCCGCCATCACATCATCCCCCGCATCCGCTCCGTCCGAGAACACCCAGCCACCCTCAACGAGCTCATCCACCATCCGCTGCTGTGCAGGGTTTAATACACCCCCGCATGTTGGGAAGGCATTGCTGGCCTCTTCCGAGAAGCCGCCATCATCAATGTTTTTGTTGTTCGCGTCACTCATAGACAAACTTCAGCCTTCACCACCAACAACAACTCACCTCAAACAAAACTCACTTAAAAAACACATGATCTAAACACTGTACTTCGAACCACGGACCAACCCCAGACCAACTCCTGACAACTCCGTCACCCGCCCGCCGGCTCCCCATCCTGACCCAGATTCAATTCCTTCCAACGCCTTCCAAACACCGCAACCGCCGAGTGCAAACGGCTCTTGACAGTCCCCAGCGGTATCTGAAGCACATCCGCAATCTGGTTGTAGCTCATCCGCTGGAAGTACGCAAGCAAAATCACTTCTCGCAAGCTTGGTGGCAACTCTGCCACCGCACGTTGAACACTTCGTTCCCGCTCTCCTTCCGAGACTTCGGTAGAGGGCATCGGGTCTGAACCCGCTATCAAATCCGCAAACGTGGCGCCGTCGCCACCCCCGCCTCCGCCTCCGCCCCTAGAACCTTGGATCGGAGAATTCAAATCCAAGGCTTTCCGTCGATTTGTCTTACGCAGCAAGTCCCGCGCTTTGTTCGCGGCAATTGTAAAAAGCCACGGTTCAAACCGCCGTTCGGCGTCATACGTGTCCGCCGAGAGGTGAACCTGGATGAACGTTTCCTGAAACACATCCTCCGCCGCCGCACGATCGGTTACCAAACGCACCAAAAACCGCATCAGTTTCTCGTGGTGGCGGCGCATAAGCACCTCCAGGTTGCCGGTTTCACCGGCCCGATAAGCCCGCATGAGATCTTGATCGCTCCGTTGATCCAAAAACAGCCCTTTCGTGCGCACAAACAAAAGAAGATTGTTCGATGCGGGGCGAAGTGTACCAGCCGCGGCACCCCAAGTCGCCACTTTCTAAAACAACCGCCCCTACCACCCAATCGCCGGCCGATGGGCAACCTGGCTCCAAGCGCCTGTCATCAAATCAGCCGCACTTTAGTCAAACAAATGTTTGACAGACCGCACACGTTCTAAGCGATCGTCACGCCTCTGTGAACCAGCCCGAGGCAAGCAACTCCACCGCCCAGCACACCTCATCATGGGTTCATCGCAGTCAATGTCATCGTCCGTGGCCCGCCAAACACGCTCACCTCCCGCACAATTTTGCCCGTCGTTACCTCGTCCTCGGTCAACTCCGCAAACACCCGCAGCAGCGATTCAAAGAACGTCAGTCCCTCCGCAGTTGGCCGGATGACCTCCGGTCCACTTTTCATCCCAACCGCTACCGGATAGCAATCCGGCTCAGCCAGCGGCAGGCGATGCTTCTGCCACCAAAATACATCGGCCTTGGGTGTTTCATCCGCAGCATTAAACATGATTGACCAGTACACCAGACTCCGATTCCCATCGAACATATCGGTGCCACCCACAGCCATCTGCGCCATTTGCTCCGGACTGCTCAAAAACGCGATGCCAAACTCGTTGCCTCCGCCCCCCATGATCAAGCAGTATCGCTGCGACTGTTCTTGCGGCTCCGGGGTAATCTGCCAGAGCATTTCACGAGATGGGTACCTCCACGGCTGTGCAGCAAAAAACAGCGCCGCCGCCCGAGCAAACGAGGCGATGCGCTCCGCTGTCATTTTGTTGATCGAGGCCAGCCCCTGCGCTGTCGCCAGCCGCGACTCGCCACGCCGCCGTTTGTTGCTCGCCCCGTGATCGCTGGCGTCGTCTCTTTCGTCGCCCGACTCCCCACCTTTATTCCCATCCCCGTTTCCATCGCTCCCCTGCAGCTTACTGCTCAAAAACTTAGCTAATGAGGCCAGCGCTTCATCCGCGTTCGGTGTGCTCTGGCCCACTTCAACCACCACGCCCAGCGGCCGCAGCGTCGCCGCAATCAACTCAAAGTCGCCAGCAAGCTCCGGCCCAAGCACCACCTTCGCCGGCAAATAGTTCAGCGGCTTGGCCTTTGGCACCAGCGGTTCAAGCGCGAACTTACCCAGCGCCTGCGACCAGCACTCGATCGTGTACGTGCTCGTCGTCTGCGGATCGGCCATCATCACCCCGCCCTTGTTGCCTGCACAAATAAACGCCACCATCGCCTCCGGCTCGGCACCCTCATGTGGTGACACATTCGCCGGCAGCAGCGACTCTGCCAGCTCCCAAACCTCACCAGACTTTGCCACTCTTAGCTTCTTGATTCGATCAATATACGAGTCTGTCATCGTTCAATTCCTTGCGGTGCCGCCAGCAGCATCAGGCCGCGAAATGCTCCTCGTCACACAACAATCACGCCCACCCCACCCCGCATCCACCGCGAGTTCTTTATCTCCTCCGCCTCTGCCGCCCACTCACCATCGCACCAAGCTCTGCACCTTCTTCAACCACGAACTTGCCTCCTGCCCGCTAATCTGCCGCAGCTCCCCAGCATCCAGCAGCACCCCGCGGCAGCCGGGGCAAAACTCAATCAATACATCCTTCCGCTCCGGGTGCTTAAATTCCAGCAGCGTCGTGTTGTCGCGCGGGCACACCCGCCCACCAAGCGCCGCCCGCGCACTGTCGCGTCCAAACGGGCCCGCATCCGCCTCCTCAACCGTTGATTTGTGCTCCAGCAGTCGCTTCATCTCACCATCATCCAGCCACAGCCGGCCGCAGGCATTGCAGCGGTCAATCATCACCCCGCCAACATCCACTTTCTCCATCCGCGCGTGATCGTGCGGACAATACAACGTGCCATCCTTCGCATCCGCAGGCTTTAAAGTGCTCATACGGCAACCATAACCCAACATCCGAGGCCCGTCCCAGCCGATTCAACCCCAACCTCGCAAATCACCGAAGATCCAAGCAAACCCGTCACCCCCGCGCCTCCCCCGCCTCCCACTTCCCCTTCCCGCCTTTCCTTCAATATTGGTACTCTGATCTTGGTATTCTGATCTTGGTACCTTGATCTTGGCAAGTTGCTCTTTTCTCCCCCGACTTCCCGCATTTCCCTTGCACACAGCCTCCCCTGAGTTATAGTAAAGACCGGAGCCCACCCGTGCATCAAACATCTCGAATCTGTACCCATCCCATCGCCAAGCCTCCGCTGTCCCGCAGCGCCTTTACCCTCATCGAGCTGCTGGTAGTCATCACCGTCATCGGTATTCTCACCGGCATCATCCTCCCAGCCCTTGCCAACACCCGCAAAACCGCCCGGGCCACGGTCTGCAAATCCAATCTCCGCCAGTTCGGCACCTCAGCCGCCACCTACTCCATTGATTTTAAGGGAACCATCTTCTCGTTCACCTGGAACGCCCGCCAATCCAACTCCGCCTATCCCGATCTCGCCATACCCCCAAACTCCAGCATCTCCGATATCGAAGCCGGCGCCCGCCAAGCTACAGACATCATCCGCCGGCGCTCACCCAGCCAGCCAAACTTCGCCCAGCCCACCCCCTGGATCCCCTGCGTCGACTATTCCCACCTCGTCTTGCTCGACTACATGTCCGTGCCGCTACCCGTCCCCATCGCCGCCTGCCCAGAAGACAAGCCCCTCCAACTCTGGCAAAGCGATATCCCCGGCTTCAACCAAGGTGCCTTTGGCGTCATGCAGCCCCGGTTCGACGGCTTCGAAGGCAGCGTCATGCGCGCCAAGCCCTACAGCAGCAGCTACGAAGTCGTCCCAGCTTCGTATGACCGCAGCCCAGCCTCCGCCCGCGTCGCCCAAGGCAGCGGCGGCCAGTACTACTACAGCGCAAGCCCTGCAACCAAAATCGGCAACGTCCGGGTTGATCAGGTCACCTTCCCCTCGCTCAAAGTCCACATGTTTGACACCTTCCAACGCCACGGCCGCCGCCAACTCTTCTTCGCCCACGCAGACACCGTCCAGCCCGTCCTCCAGTTTGATTCTTCCGTCCCCGACCGCCGCACCAAAGATGTTGGCTACGGCTGGCAGCCCAACGCCCCCGCCTCCCCAGCCGCCACCAACATTTTTTACACGCCCTACCAGTACGAGCCCCCAACCTCCAACCGCACCACCACCGAGACCTTCTTCGGCCGCTACCGCTGGACCCGAGGCGGCATCCGTGGCAGCGATTACGGCAACGAAGTCACAGGCGTGCCGTAAAACACCGTCTCCGCACACTCCCGGCATCCGGCCAGCCAGCCCCATTCAACCACACAAAAATGAACCAGCCCCGACAAGTTCGCTTGCCGGGGCTGCTCCTTGGGAGAGTTGAATCGAACAAATTTTCCGGCCAACCGGCTCAGGCCCGGCGACGACGGCTAGCAACCAGCCCCGCAGCCGCAAATGCAACCACAGCGCCCGGTGCAGGCACGTAAAAGCCGCGGATCTCACCACCGGGGAACAAGCTGCTGTGAATGTTCAAGTACGCTTTGCCGTCCGAGAAGGCAAAGATCAAACGGTTCATCGCCTGGGCAACCGTGCCACCGCTCGCGGTGATAAACCCCGCGTTGTATGAGGATGCCAGCGTCAGATCAAAGGTCTGGTCGTACGTGCCAAACGTGTTGCCCAGCGGAAAGCTCGGGAACGTCGGTGTCGGTGTCGCCACGCCCGCAGTGCCAAGGCCCGCAGCCGCCGTCGGAGCATGAATGTGCGCAGCACTCACGTTCCCAGTCAGCCCAGAAAACACCGCCTGCACCCGCATTGTCGAGAGATCAAGATCAAACGTCACCGTTGATGTGCCAGTGCCCGCAGAGGCGTTCGGTGGCGATTCGGCAGGCCCGGACATTTGGGTCGTAAACACAAGTTCATGGGCCGATGCGGCCCCAGTCAAGCTCATCACGGCAGCAGCTACGGTTAAAGCACGATACATATTCGTCATCTTCAGCTCCTAAAATCTCTCTCCGCACGCCAAAAGCGTGGCCCCCGCGGCACAAATAACACCATCGTGTGCCCATTTAGGCACACACGACGGGCGCAAGGGATACCCGCCGGGGCGTGAGTGGAGGAACAATCCGCCACCACTTAATATATGTCGCCGCCGAAAGCCCCCATTGCACGAAATCACTTGGAGTGGCCAAATCTTTACAATTTGGCATCGCGGGCTTCCGCCGTCGGTAACCCGCCCTCTCGCAGCCGCGATCGCCAAATCCGGCACCAGTGCAAACCTCCTGCCTCATCCATCCAACCCCGGATCGCCCGTGATCTGGCTGCGTCCCGTTGCGTGCAAGTTTCTCTCTACGGCCCGTCTGGCGAAGCATCTGTCGCGGATCCGCCAGCCTTTCAGTTGCAGCAAACTCCGGCCATGGTACCGGTGAGCTCTGTTCCACACCCAGCCGCCGCCCCGCGGAAGGGGTTAAATAGTAAGTACTTTCACCAGTTTATGGGGGGGGGGGTAGCGGTAATTTATTTGCTATTTCTGCGGAGCGGGGTATCTTTACCATTCAATGATTCTCGTGTCGTTCAAAACAGGCGGAGGCTTCACGTGACAACCCTAAGTTCGTTCGGCTCCTTATTTTTCGCTAGTCCGCGTGCCAACGGGTCAGCCCGCCCGAAGTTGCTGACGTTGCCCACAGCCGTACTCATCAGCGGCATCCTCGCCCTCTGCGGCACCGGCCAAGCCCTCGCCCAATCCCAAATCACCCCCGGTGCCCCGAGCCTGTCACTCACACCAGCCGCCGCGG
>JBBRKQ010000090.1:0-15834 GCA_038231815.1 Phycisphaerales bacterium | reverse complement strand
GGAGCAAAGTCATGTTCGAGCGTTTTACAGATCGTGCCCGCAAAGTCATGGCCCTAGCCAATCAGGAAGCCCAGCGCTTCAACCACGAGTACATCGGTACTGAGCACATCCTGCTCGGCCTTGTTAAAGAAGGTTCCGGCGTTGGTGCCAACGTCCTAAAGAACCTTGATGTTGACCTGCGCAAGGTCCGTCTCGAGGTCGAGAAGTTGGTCAAGGCTGGCCCCGAGATGGTGACCATGGGCAAGCTGCCCCAAACTCCCCGCGCCAAGAAGGTCATTGAATACGCCATTGAAGAGGCCCGTAACCTCAACCATAACTATGTCGGTACCGAGCACTTGCTCCTGGGCCTGCTCCGCGAGCATGACGGCGTCGCAGCACAGGTGCTCATGAACCTCGGCCTGAAGCTTGAGCAGGTTCGTGAAGAGGTTCTAAACCTTCTGGGCGCTGGCAACGACAGTGATGAAGGCTCCAGCCCCTCCGCGGGCGCTGGTGGCCCGGGCAGCTCCGGTGCATCCGGTGGCTCCGGCTCCAGCCGGGGTGAGTCCAGCGGCTCCTCCGGTGGTGGCGGCGGCGGTAGTGGGTCCGGCGAAGCCGCGGCCCGCGGCAAGAGCAAGACCCCCGCGCTGGACAGCTTTGGCCGCGACCTGACCGAACTGGCCAAAGAAAACGCGCTCGATCCCGTGATCGGCCGCGCGAATGAAATTGAGCGTTTGATCCAAGTTCTGTGCCGCCGCACCAAGAACAACCCCGTCCTCCTGGGCGAGGCCGGTGTGGGCAAGACCGCGATTGTTGAAGGCTTGGCCCAGCGCATCATCTCCGGTGATGTGCCAGACCTGCTGCACGACCGCCGGTTGGTGGTGCTTGACCTGGCCGCCATGGTGGCCGGCACCAAGTACCGTGGCCAGTTTGAGGAGCGCATCAAGGCCGTGATGAACGAAGTTCGCCGCGCCAAGAACGTGATGCTCTTTATCGATGAAATCCACACGCTGGTGGGTGCCGGCGGCGCTGAAGGCGCCATCGATGCCTCCAACGTGCTAAAGCCCGCGATGGCCCGTGGCGAGATCCAGTGCATCGGCGCGACCACCTTTGATGAGTACCGCAAGTACATCGAGAAGGATGCCGCCCTGGCCCGTCGCTTCCAGCCCATCCCCGTTGATCCGCCCAATGCCGAGCAGACAATCGAGATCATCAAGGGTCTTCGTCCGAAGTACGAGGAGCACCACAAGGTCAAGATCACCGACGATGCCGTCATCGCCGCGGTGGAGCTCTCGGGCCGGTACATCACCGGCCGCGTGCAGCCAGACAAGTCGATCGATGCGATCGATGAAGCCGGCGCACGTGTTCGCCTAAAGAGCATGACCAAGCCGCCGGATCTGGCGGACATCGAGGCCGATATCGAGCGCCTCACCGTCGAGAAGGATGAGGCCGTCAAGGCCGCCGACTACGAGCGCGCCGCCGAGCTCCGCGACAAGGCCGAGGGTATGAAGGCCAAGAAGGCCCAGATTCAGAAGGACTGGCGCGAGAAGAGCCAGCAGGCCGCCGGTATCGTTGATGAGGAAGTCATCAGCGAGGTCATCAGCAAGATGACCGGCGTGCCCCTAAAGCGCCTAAAGAAGGAAGAAGCCCAGCGCCTCATGGAGATGGAGGCCGAGCTTCACAAGAAGATCATCAGCCAAGCCGAGGCCATCAAGGCCGTGGCCCGTGCCATCCGCCGGTCTCGCGCGGGGCTGAAGGATCCCAAGCGTCCGATGGGTTCGTTTATCTTCTGCGGTCCCTCCGGTGTGGGCAAGACCCTAGTCGCCAAGGCCGTTGCAGATTTCATGTTTGGAGATGAAGATGCGCTCATCACGCTGGACATGTCCGAGTACATGGAGAAGCACAACGTCTCACGCCTGGTGGGTGCGCCCCCCGGCTACGTGGGCTACGAGGAAGGTGGCCAGCTGACCGAGCGTGTCCGCCGTCGCCCGTACAGCGTGATCCTGCTCGATGAGGTTGAGAAGGCTCACCCTGATGTGTTCAACATGCTGCTGCAGATCATGGAAGAAGGTCGCCTGACCGACTCCTTTGGCCGCAGCGTTGACTTCCGCAACACGATCCTGATCATGACCAGCAACATCGGTGCTGACCTGATCAAGGGTGGTGGCGGCTTCGGCTTCGGCACCGCTGCGACGCAGAAGAACGATGAGAGCCGCTTTGACAACATCAAGACCCAGCTCTTAAAGGAAGTTGAACGCTTCTTCCGCCCCGAGTTCATCAACCGCTTGGATGATGTCATCGTCTTCCGCCCGCTGACCAAGGACAACCTCGTCAACATCGTTGATCTGGAAGTACAGAAGGTTACCGGCCGGCTCAATCAGCAGGGCATCAAGCTGGTGCTTGACCAGCGTGCCAAAGACTTCCTGATTGACAAGGGCTACAACCCCGACTTCGGTGCTCGTCCTCTGCGCCGGGCCGTGGGCCAGTACCTTGAGGATCAGCTCTCGGAAATGCTGCTCACCGGAGACATCAAGCCCGGAACAACCGTGACTGTCAATCGCAAGACTGATGAGAACGGCAAGGACTCCGAGCACCTGTTCTTCTCCACCGAGCACGCCCCGGTTGAGAAGGTGCCCACGCCGCCGACAGCCACGACCAGTGGCTCCAGCGCGACGTGAGTGGGCCCGTAAGAACTTGCACCACCAGTACCACCAGCCCTCGTCGTCGCCTTTGGTTTCCCAAACCAAGGTGCAACCACGAGGGTTGGTGCTTTTACTGGGTTCACACCTTCTGCGCGGATGCTCCAGCCAACCGGTTATGGGCCTAATTCCTCTGATTTCATGAACCGTTCCCCGGCGTGTGCCGAATATTCTCGGTACACGCTGTCGCAAAGCAATTTGACAGCTGTGCGGGTATCGGCATCCGTTCTGGACGCCGCTGCGAATATCTGAAACAGTAACGTTTCGTAAAGTGTTCTGTATATGCTTGGATCGCGTAAGGCGCGTAGTGATCGATAGTCGGCACCGAGGCAAGACTCGGCCTCAGCATTCTGCTGAGTGGCAAACAACTGGTTTGCACCGAAGACCAAGTGAGAAATGCTCAGTCCTGAGTGCAGCCCAAGGCTGCCGGGTTGGTTTGAATGCCTTCGAGGAACTGCCATGGAATTAAAAACAGGCGCAAGTCAGGATCCGAAGAAGCGATTGATCACCATTGTCGCCGCATCGGTTTGTATTCTCATTGGTTTGTCTTTCGCGGTGTACAGCCTTTTGCCGGGAGACCCGGTTGGCACAAAGTTTCCGGGGGATCCGATCGCTGGAGTACCAGTTGATTCAGCGCCAGCCAAGCCGCGGGCTGCGGCTGGCGCAACACCCGCTGCGGCGCCCGCCGCGTTTGAACCTGTGACAAAGCCAAGCAGGACCGGGTTTGAGCCACTTGGGAAGTAGATCGTTGGGCAATCGTCAAAAACGAATCTTTAGGTGACGGTCGCATCCCGTCCTGAAAGACGACAAGGGCAAGTTATGAAGAAGTCTGCTGTACGTTCTGGTTTTACGCTAATTGAACTTCTGGTGGTCATCGCCATCATCGCGCTGCTGGTGGGCATCTTGCTGCCAGCACTCGGAAAGGCCCGCATCAGCGCAAGGCTCTCCGCCTCGCTGAGCAATATGCGCCAGATTGGCGTTGCCAACACCGGGTACCGGATAGATTACAAAGACCAGGTCCCCAGTCCGTTCTATTCCGCCAACGGGCAGACTTCAATTAGTGTGTGGACGTACGGCGGCAAATATTGCGACCAGCGGTGGGCCGTCCTGCCATACGCAGATATTCCTCCCGGCCGTCGCAACCTCAATGGCTACATCTACTCAGATCTTTCTCTGGACTCGACATTGGTTCCGGCCAACCGCAGCAGGTTGGAATTGCCGGCATTCAAATCACCCGGAGATCGCGGCACGACTTACTCGCCGGATGGCACCGGCAACTCCAGCGGATTTGATCCGAGGTACACCGGGTACAACGATATCGGTACCTCGTACCCCATGAACATTTACTGGTGGCGTTTTGCTATCATCGGTGGCAACACGCTGGCCAATAACGAGTCGGCATTCCGGTGGGGTCAGCGGCAGTTAAACACATCAAAGGTTGATGCGACCAAGCTGGTCATGTTCGCCGATCAAACTTCTTATGCGGTCATCTCGGATGATGACACCCCCCCATCAAAGCGGTTGGGCGAGTTCGGTGACAAGGATCGCTCGGTTATGGGTTTCTTAGATGGGCACGCCGACTACACCGCACTTGAGCGGCGGGCAGGAACGGGCGTCAACCCATACAACCTGACCGGCGTTGGCAGTATGATCAGTGGTCCGCAGGACAGGCCGTTTAAGTACACCTTCGTCATCGTGCATCAGCGCACGCAGTAAGCCGTGACGCACCCGACATCACCGCCTTTGGTCCATCGTGTGGCGGGAGCGCTGCATCCGATTTTCTGCGTGTCTGCGAACCACCTGTCAGTAGCTTTTCTACTCACCGGCCAACCTTCGTGGAGTTCACATGCACGCTCACATCAAGTCACTTCTGGTGATCGTTGTTCTGTCACTTTGTGCGGTGATGCTCTCCGGTTGCACCGGCACGCTCAATTCAACCACCTGGGTCCCGCCCGGCGATGCTTTTGAACTTGGTGGCGGCAACGTTGGCGCATACAACGTCAGCGGAACCAACACGGGCAACACCAGTGTTGAGGTGCTCAGCATCTCCACCGCTGGCGCAAAGTCACTGGGCACATTCGCCCCCGGTGCGACGATTGAGCACACCTTCGCTGATGGTGAGATGGCCAAGTTCCGCAACCTCTCCAGCAGCGAGCGGGCGGAGCTGACGATTGTGGTCAAGGGCAATATCGATTCACTCGGGATGAAGTATCAGGGCAAGTGAGGCAGCAAACTCAAAACGGTGCGACATCATCACCCGTAAACTCGTTCTCACCCGCACCAGCAGGTGGTTGTGAGCTTCGTCCGTCGGCTCCGGCTCCGCCGCTGTCATCACGATCGGGTCCGCCGCCATCTCGATGATCTTTGATCGGGCCAGCGGCCTTGCCCGGATGGAAAAAGCCTCCTGAGCGAGGCGCAGGCGAACCGCCTCCATACCCACCGCTACCAGAACTCAGCGCATCAAATGGTGATCGCTCATCATCGGCATAGCCACTGCCGTTGCCGTAGGCACCATCAACCTGATAGTTGCCGCCCATACCACCATTCATACCACCGCCCATACCGGTCTTGGGTTCATCATACTGGCCCGGCCGTGCCGGTGGCATGTACACCTCTCCGCCTCCCGG
Source organism: Phycisphaerales bacterium (assembly GCA_038231815.1). GTDB lineage: Bacteria > Planctomycetota > Phycisphaerae > Phycisphaerales > UBA1924 > CAILKP01. Next base: position 10,532 of record JBBRKQ010000090.1, on the reverse strand, counting down.
CGCCCAATTCTTAAAGCGTGTGGTGTTGGGTTCCCAGCTGAGCTTGATGGTGCCGGTAGGGCCGTTACGCTGCTTGGCGATGATTAACTCCGCGACGCCAACCTTGTCGGCATTGTTGGGGTCGTTCATCCATGACTCATCACCGATGTGGTAGTACTCCTCGCGGTGCAGGAGCATGACCATGTCCGCATCCTGCTCGATGGAGCCGGATTCGCGCAAGTCGCTGATGCGGGGGCGGTTGTTCTCGCGGCCCTCACTGTTGCGGTTCAGCTGCGACAGCGCGATGATCGGAATCTTCAGCTCGCGAGCAAGCTCTTTAATGCCACGGCTGATCTGGCCCACCTCCGCCTGGCGGCTCTCGCGGGCCCCCTGCGGGCTGGTCAGTAGCTGCAGGTAGTCAATCATGATCACACGCACCTTGTGCTGCGTGACCATGCGGCGGGCGCGGGCACGCATGCCCATCAGCGTCAGGCCAGGGGTGTCATCAATATAAATCGGAGCCTGCGAGAGCACGTTGGCCGCCTGCAAAAGCTGGCTGTGCTCATCGTTCATTCTGTTCCGCGAGAGCTGGCCAGAGCGAATCTTCTGCGAGCTGATGCCCGACCAGCTTGACAGCAGACGCTGAGCCAGCGAGTCTCGCGACATTTCCAGCGAGAAAATGCCGATGGGCACCTTGCCCCGCACCGCCGCGGTGCTGCCGGGTGTGTCGGTGCCCAGGGCAATCTGTTCGGCCATGTTCAGCAGGAACGCGGTCTTGCCCATGGATGGACGGGCAGCCAAGATAAGCATCTCACCGCCATGAAACCCGGTGGTGTCACGGTCAAGCTCATGGAAGCCGGTCATCACGCCCGTCTCAACAAGCTTGCCCTCCTCAATGGCCATCAACCGATTAAACTCGGCCACCAGCAACTGCTCCAGCGATTGAATATCGCTGATGCTCTCGGCCTGAGCGATGTTAAAAATCGCCTGCTCGGCCTCATCAATAAGTTTCTTGACCTCGCCAGCATCGGTCACCTGGGCGTTGTACGTCCGAAACAGGATTTCGCCAGCCGCATCAATCAGTTTGCGGAGCTTGAACTTGTCCGCGACAATCTGGGCGAAGTACGGCGCGTTGACCGCCGTGGGCACCTCTACGGCGAGCTTCTCGATATACGCCGCCCCGCCGCACTGCTCCAGCACACCGTCATCGCGCAGCTTTTCTAAAAGCATCAGCGGATCGACCGTGCCCTTGGCATCCACCGTTTTGGTGATGGCATCAAACATCCGGGCGTGGGCCGGAAGGTAAAACGCCGCGTTCTGCTTGACAATGGCGATCACATCCGCCACCACCCGCGGGTCAAGAATCATCGACCCAAGCAGGCCCATCTCCGCCTCAAGTGAGTGCGGGGCAACCTTGTCAAACAGCTTGCCGATGGCCGAACGCCGCTCGGAACCGTCACCAAAGCTGCCGCTGCCGCCGCCAATGCCAGAGCCATACCGGATCTGGCCGTTAGGGACACCGGGGCGGGTGCCCTCACCATTGCTGCCAGATTTGCCTGCTTCCTCTGCCATGAACAGCAGCATACGCGGCACGCGGGCGGTTTGAGAACAGCCGCGGTTTCAGACAATTTAACCGCGCAGCCGGGCACCGATTGTCCGGAAAAACCATGTGTACAACGTACCGCGCGAGGGCTGGTTATGCAGTAACTCTGCAAGCAATGGCGTTCGCTGCTGCTGATGCAGGGTGGGCGTGGGCGTGCGAACGGCACGGGACATCACCTAGAAAGGTGATGCTACGAAGAGGTTGGCCCCGGTTGGCCCCGGTTGGCCTCAGTTGGCCTCAGTTGGCCGCGACAAAACGCTTTAGATCTCCGTCTGCGGGCGGCCTTCGGTCAGCCACTGCAGGTGGAAGAACTTGCCACGCGGTGCATCGATCCGCTCGTAGGTGTGCGCACCGAAATAGTCGCGCTGGGCCTGCAGCAGGTTGTGCGGCAGTTGACGCGAGCGGTAACTGTCAAACCATGACAGCCCCGCTGCGAACGCCGGCATCGCAATCCCCGTCATCGCGGCATGGGCCACAACCGTTCGCCAGTGCGACTGCCGCTTGAACAGTTCCTCAGCAAAGTATTCATCCAACACCAGATTCGCCAGCTCAGGGCGACGGGTATAAGCCTCGGTGATCTTCTGCAGGAAGCGGGCACGAATGATGCAGCCGCCGCGGAAGATGGAAGCAATCTCGCCAAGCTTCAGGTCCCACGCCATTTCATGGCTGGCCGCGCTCATGAGCGCAAAGCCCTGGGCGTACGAGCAGATTTTGCTGCAGTACAGCGCATCCCGCACGAAGGTAACCCACGCGCCAATGTGCTGCTTGCTGGGCCTGTTGCGGTCTTTGGCAGAGACCTTGAGGATCTTGGCCGCGAAGCGACGCTCCTCAATCTGAGCGCTCATCTGGCGGGCAAACACCGCCTCAGCGATGACGCTGCACGGTACGCCAAGGTCCAAGGCACTGTTGATTGTCCACTTGCCGGTACCCTTTTGCCCTGCCGCATCGAGCACGACATCAACAAACTCTTTGCCGGTGATCGGGTCTTTCTGATTGAGAATGTCCGCCGTGATGGCGATCAGGAAGCTGTCAAGCTCGCCCGTGTTCCAGCTCGTAAACACATCAGCGATTTCAACGCTGTTCATCCGCAGGCTGTCACGCATGAAGGCGTACGCCTCGGCAATCAGCTGCATGTCCCCGTACTCAATGCCGTTGTGCACCATCTTGACATAGTGCCCCGCGCCGCCATTGCCAATCCACGTTGTACACGGCACGCCGCCCTCAACCGGTTTGCCAGCTGCGGCGCCGGGAATCGGCTTGCCAGTCTCCGCATCAACCTTGGCGGCGATTGCCGTCCAAATTGGCTCCAGCAGCGGCCACGCCTCTTTGCTGCCACCTGGCATGAGCGAGGGGCCAAACCGGGCGCCTTCTTCTCCGCCAGAGACACCGGAACCGATGTATAAAATGCCCTTTTCGTGCAAGGCCTTGCCGCGGCGGATGGTGTCGGACCATTCTGCATTGCCGCCGTCAACAATGAGGTCGCCCGCCTCAACCAGCGGGGTGAGCGAGTCAATGACCGCATCGGTGCCCGGACCGGCTTTGACCAGAATAATGATGCGCCGGGGCTTTTTGATGGCCGCGACGAAGTCTTTGAGCTCGGCAGCGCCAATCAGGAAGCCACCTTTTTCGCCGTAGGTGCCCTCAGGATGGGCCTCGAGTACGGCTTCGGTGACAGATGTGGTGCGATTGTAAACGGCGGTTTTAAAGCCGTGGTCAGCCATGTTCAAAGCAAGATTCTGGCCCATTACGGCCAAGCCAATCAGGCCAACATCTGCGGAATCAACGGCGGGAACGGTCAGGGGCATAGCGGGGCTCTCTAAAGGTGACAAGGCCGCAAGCGTAGCGGCCTAAGCGGCAATTGGTGATTATGGCAACGTGAATTACTGGTACCGGACCAGACCGCGGACCGGAGGTGCCCCCGGGCGGTCCGCTCAGGGGCTGAAGAGCCCGTCCGACCCGTCGCCCGAGACTTCGATTGACTCTCGCCAGAAGCCTTGATTGAGGCCAGCCCGGCCTACTGGTCCACGGTGGCGACGACTTTGACCTCAAAGTTGATGGGCGAGTCCCCGGCCTGCGGCAGGCTCTTGATTTCAACAGTTGTGCGGCAGGGTTGGGTTGCCGGCTCTTTAAAATAGTCAGCCCAAAGCGCATTGACGGTCGCGAAATCGCGCTTCATGTCGGTCAAAAACACCGTGACATCAATAATGCGATCCCACGATGACCCAGACTGCTCGAGGATCATTCGCACGTTTTCAAAGCACGAGTGCACCTGGGCGGCCACGTCATAGTCGGCAACGTTGCCGGAGGCATCGAGCGTGACACCGGGAATCTTCTTGCTGCCCCGCTGGCGCGGACCGATGCCAGCCAAAAACAGCAGCCCCCCCGCCCGGCGGGCATGTGCGTACGTTCCGACTGGCTCAGCAGCGATGCTGCTGTGAAGAGCGCTGTGGAAAGTACTTGGGACTGCGCCACCCGGCTTGGAATTGGATGGGGAGGGGAACGGGGATGGAGAGGGGGAGGGGTTCGCACCGCCGAGATTCGAGTCCATCACCAAGCAAAGCGCCGGTGGTGAGTTGGATCAAGCTTTCCGACGATTCGCGGTCGCACAAAGAAAGGCCGCCGCCCGGAATGGCGGCGGCTTAAATTAGTATTCTTTGAAGATACGGGCAGTGACGCAGGCACACTCAAACCTTACCGGCGACGGCGGCTGCCAAGCAGGCCGGCCACGCCCAGAACCATTACCGCGGTGGTTGGGGCCGGAACGGTGACCACAAAGCCGTAATCCGTAAAACCATCGCTCGCGGTGGCAAACCCAGCAAACGAAAGCCCATCGCCAGACATGCTGTCGATGGAGAACGTTGACCAGTCAGTCGGTAGCTGAACGTTCGCCGCGGCGAGGTACTGCGCGAATGGCACCGTGCCTCCGGCAGCGGTCCAGATGAGCATCTCTGCGTTGCTGTTGGCGTCGTAGTTTTCGCCGTAACCAAACATTGCGGAGGCATTATCGCTGACAAAGGCCATGCTGGAGAAGCCCGGCACAATGACGAACTGAGAAGATGAGCCGTTTTCAATGGCCCAGTATCCACCCTTGGTCACAGCGCCACCGGGAGTTGCAGCATCACTGCTAACACAGTTGCCAACTGCCCGGCTGCCATCACCCGAAAGCTGACGCACGGTGGCGAAGATGAAATTGGGGGAGTTCACACCGGGCAGATTCCGAAGGCCGTGCTCGGCCGTCCAAAGCGCCGGAGTAGGAGCGGCGAAAATGCTCGTAGCGAAGTCACAGGCGACGGAGAGTCCATCACGAGAGACCGACACGTTCCGCGGCTCTGGCAAATTGGGCAATGTGGGCATGCTAATGACCGTACCGGTTGCCCCGCGACGGGCATACCCACCGTTTTCCGGCAAGCTCGGGTCACGACCTACCAGAAGCTGTCCATCCTTGCTCGATGCAAAGGTGCGAAATGGCAGCAGTGTGCTCTGAGCGGGATCGCTGATGGACCCAGTCTTTGAGCCACTGGGCACAAACCCAAATCCTGCAAGTGATGCAGTCGCCCGAACAGCAGTCTGTCCATCATCACTTACAGAAAGCCCAAACGTGTATTGATCGGTATCAAACCGGAGCTGGCCGGATGTTGTATACGTAAACGCACGCGGCGTTGAATTGCCGCCGATGCCGTCGCTGATCAGGTAACCAGTGATTGCCGAGCCAGCCGGAGAAAAGGCCGAAATCTTGCCGGAGCGATAGACATCACCGGGAACCGTAAACTTCACAAGCTGGGCCTGAGCAGCCGAGGCGATTAGCAGGGCAGCGCTGACGACAGTCGTCCTCAGCAGAACAACGGCACCACCGGACGAACGAACGTTGATCTGATTCATGTTCATCTCCTGTCACACACACTCAATCCGTGCAGAAAACCGCAATTTGTTTCTGCCACGGCCGCTTCTAAACACGATTTGCGAAGAGCTCGCAGATCGGAGCGAAAAGATTCTCGACCCAACGGATGTTTGACCTGCGGTGCTGTCTCACAAGGCAGCACGCCTGCCGAAGCGAGACGCGATGCGAACCAACAAAGAGCCAACAGCTTTGGTCAAACGTCCGAAAACGATCAAAATCGGGCATTCGCCCCAATCGTGAACGTCTGGAAACTAGCATACCCCATGGCGCGAAGCCGACAACAATTTCTGGGGCAAACCCGAAAAATTAGTACAATGCGCGTATCTCTCCTTAGGTTATGAAGGTACCTGCGTTGGGCGGGTTATGCACCGGAGGTCCACGGCGAAGCGCACTCAAAAACCCCCAGAGCGGGGGTATAGATGGTGGGCGCTCCGGTCGCCAGCCTGCACAGGGGTTTGGGGCTGGCGACCCGGCGCGCTTCGCCGATGCGGGAGGAATCGCTTGCGGGTCAGTCCGGGGTGAAGGTAAAGCCCGCTCGATTCGCCTGCTCGCGAATGGCTTTGATGATCACCGTGTCAAGCGTGTCCGCCGCGGGCTTGCCGCGACTGTCAGTCAGGAATTTGGCCCGCTCGGCAGAAAGCTGGCGGATGCGAGCCTGGATCTCGGTGCGGCGGGCTTTGAGCTTGGCGATGTGGGCCTTGCGCTCATCCATGGTCATGGGCTGCATAATTGATGGCAGGTCGGCCGTGGCAATCTTCTCGAGGTCCACGGTTTTGTCGGCGTCCGCATCAACCAAGTCCCACTGCGAGTTTTGATAGTTGGCGCTGCTCTTGGCAGCGACTCGCCCAAGGCCGCCGGAGGGGCTGGCGGCAAAATTCGTAGAATCTTGGGCAACCTGGCGGCGGAGGGAGGTCTCGCCCTTTGCGCCATACGCGGCATAGGTGCCGTTGAGCTCGCTGTTGAGCCGGAGCAGTTCATCATCCTGCGGGCAGGGAATTTCAAGATACTTCTGGTCCTGGTTGATGGCGTTGTACGCGCCGCCACCAAGGCTGGCCGCACTCAGCCAGCCGGCGCTATCGCTCTCAGAATACCTGCCGCAGAAGATGGTGTTGACCAGCACGCCGCGTTCTTTGGCGTCGGTCACGGGGCGGTGGTAGTCAACGGGGCCTTGGGTAAACGGCTCGTTGCCCGCGATAATGAGCATCCGCAGTGGCAGCGCCGCGATGGGCGCACTGGCGGGCGTGGCGTTCCAAGAAAGTTGGCGGAGGGCGGAACCTATCACCTGGCCGCAGTATTCCTCTGACCCGCCGATGGTCAGCGAGAACAGCTTCTCGCTGATGGCATCCAGGTCGGTGGTGAAGGGCTGGATCATGGTGAGGAACCCCTCGCCAGATGAGAATTTCTCGGACCCGTATTGATAGATGGCGACCTGAAACTCAGCCCGCTGGCCGCTTTTGCGGGCAGTGGCCATGACGTTGACGATGTCCCAGATGCGCGAGCGGGCTTGGTTGATAAGACCCTGCATGCTGCCGGATGTATCCAGCAGGATCGCGATTTGGATGATGGGTTTGGTGCTCGCCGGCTCGGCCTTTGGGGCAACAGGCTCGGCAGTGGTCACGGTCACCGGCGTGGTAACGATGCGGGTGACTGGACCATCAGTCCCCGGACAGGCGGCCAAGCTTTGGGCGACCCCGGCAGCAAGCAGGGTGAGCAGGGCAGAACGGATAGGACGGGTTGCATTCATAGAGAAACTCCGGGAAAGGGAGGTCACGATCGGGCGGAACCGAAAATCACTCGCGACAAGGCCAGATGTAAAGGTGTCGGATCGGAATCTGGTTCAAAAAAGCGAAGCAATTTCTTGTCTGATTTCACCCCGACGGCGCTAGAGCGCCCCGGTGTGGACGAACAGTGCACGGCCGGGCTGCAAGCCCTGCGTACGCTTGATTGTGGCAGGCGCTGGCCCGGCACGCGTCGCCTCGCCACCGACCCGGTGATTCATGGACACCTTTTTTATGGGGGTTTGGAACAATGCTGCGGATGCTGATTGCACTATGGGCCGGCTGTGTGCTTGTCGCCGTCGCCCCCGCGCTGGCCCAAGCTGTCCCGACCATCTCACCAACGCACCTGCCGGTGTTCCCGGGCAGTGACACCGTTCATGCGGTGGCGTTTGCGCCGGACCGACCGTCGTTGTATGCGCTCTCGCATGTGCAACTGGCCGACCCGTGGCCGAACCTAGTCGCGCTGTGGCCCGAGATTTTGGGAGCCGCCGTGGCCTTGGCAACGTTTGGGTTTGCAGTCGTCTACCTGCGGCTGCGGCAACGGAACCGCATCGCCGGCACACCATATTGCCGTCGCTGCAATTACGACCTTACGCCGCAGGTGCAAACAGATGACAAGGTGGCACCACCGGGCTTGCGATGGGAGCCCGCGGCCCGCTGCCCGGAGTGTGGAGTTGAGCTGGATAGCACCCGCCCGGTATGGGGCCGCAGCTTTTCTCGCCGCATCGCCCCAGCGCTGGTGCTGTGGCTTGTTGTGGTACTGGGGTACTTGCTGCTGTTTGCCACTGGTGTATCGCGAACGGGATCGGCAGCGAAGATGTTCAACATGTCATCGACCTGGGCCGCGGAAAATGCATCATCATGGATGTTGCGTTGGCTAAAACTGACCCCAACCGCTGCGGATCAGCTTGTTGAACTTGACCTGATCAGCGGCGTGCCACTTCGCACCTTGGTGCAGAGAGCATCATGGACACACTTTCAACCAACGGTGAGCCCCGATGGAAGTATGATCTTTCTCAGCAGGGTTGGTGGCGATGGGGTCAATGCAGTCAGCACGAAAACGGGTGAGAGCATGGCTTCGGTGCGCCTGCCGGGGTCGCCACCGTTTGGTATTGAGCAGCCGTGTGTTATTGGCTTCACTCCGGATGGAACCGGGGCGTACCTGCAGTTCACGGACCGGCAATTGAACGGGGATGGGGTCGGCCTTTGGTACTGGGGCAAGAGCGGTGGCCTTTTTCCGCATGTGCGGACAGAGCGGGCACAGGCCGCAGCGGCGGCTGATTCTCGTAATTTTTTCTTGCGTGACCATCGCGGTGAAAACGGAAGTGCTCGGTTCTACTCGCTGCCTGGATTCGTCCACCCGCTGAAGGCAACCAAGTACATTGCCACGCTGTACGAGGGCGTACAGCCGCCGCGCGACATTGAGTTCGCCGTCAAGCCCTTTGCGCTCCAGCCGCCACAACTGGACTCAGACGGCTCCACGTTGTACGTTGTGTCCGGATTCGGCCACAGTCTGAGCCGCGTTGATCTGGAAACGGGAGCGGTCATCAAACGTCCCGCGGGCACACCCGCCAGTGAGCGAACTTCACCAGCTCGCCAGAACGCCAGATTTCTTATGCTGCCCGGGCTGAAGGGTTCAATCTTTGGCGAAATTACCAGTGGGCAATGGAATGTGTCGCTCAGCGCCCCGGTTGGGACGATGCTGACGAGCGCCGAGATATCGAGTGATGGCCGCTGGATCTGCGGCGTTGCCTATGCCAACCCGCTCACGCAGTTCATGAAGCCCAAGCCTGCTTCACCGACCGCTTCACCGACCGCTTCACCGACCGCTCCACCGACCGCTCCGCCAAAACCGCAAATGGTCATCTGGGATTTGGGGGAACACAGCTACGGCAAACTGGCCGTCGCATCGGCCGTGCCGCCAACCGGCCAGCAACCTGCACCGCGATGAAGTGGCAGTTGGTGCCGGTCGCTGCTTGATGCCCTTGTTTGTTTGCAACGCAGCGGCGGTGTAGTTTGATCCACTTCCGTGCTGTGTGCTGCACGCATCTTTGGGTTACTAATGGATGAATACCGCACTACAGTGCGGCATGACCTCTGGCGACTCTGCGAACATCCCTCAGCCTTCGGCGACTCCCGCTCCCTCCGCACCTTCGACCCCGGAATTGCCCGTGCACCGCTACAACGCGGAGCTGGCCAACACCATCGAGGTCAAGTGGCAGGACCGCTGGGATGCGGACAAGACCTATCAGTCACCAAACCCCGGCGAGCCCGGCTTTGATGGGTCTAGGCCCAAGCAGTTTGTGCTGGACATGTTCCCGTATCCATCGGGCGCTGGCATCCATGTTGGTCATCCGCTCGGCTACATCGCTACTGATATTTACGCCCGCTACCTGCGCATGACCGGCCACAACGTGCTGCACGCCATGGGCTTTGACTCGTTCGGCCTCCCGGCAGAGCAGTACGCCGTGCAGACCAACACGCACCCACGCATCACCACCGAAAAGAACATCTCCATCATGATGCGTCAACTGCGGCGGCTAGGGCTGGGCCATGATGCCCGCCGCGGTGTGAGCACGACCGATGAAGCGTTTTACAAATGGACGCAGTGGATCTTTTTAAAGATCTATGACAGCTTCTTTGATGAGGCCACCAATACCGCCAAACCCATCAGTGAACTGGTCAAGCAGTTTGCCAGCACCGATCGCAAGACCAGCAACACCAAGCCCTGGCACCACATGAACCCGGTCGAGAAAGCCGCCGAGCTTGACCGCTACCGCCTCGCGTATCTGGCAGAGGTGCCCGTGAACTGGTGCCCCATGCTGGGCACCGTGCTGGCCAATGAGGAAGTGACCAGCGATGGCAAGAGCGAGCGCGGCGACTACCCGGTGTACAAGCGGCCCTTAAAGCAGTGGATGATGCGGATTACCGCATACAACGAGCGGCTGCTGGCCGACCTTGATGGTTTAGACTGGCCCGAGCCCGTCAAGATGATGCAGCGCAACTGGATTGGTAAGAGCGAGGGAGCGTTTGTGGATTTTCCCGCGGGCACCCGCCGCCTGCGCGTGTTTACCACGCGGCCCGACACACTCTTTGGCGCGACGTACATGGTGCTGTCCCCGGAGCACGTCGCCATTGAGCATCTGGCCACCGACAAATATTCCGGTGCGCCAAGTGAACCGAAGATCAAAGCCATTTTCCCGGGTGCTGATGAGCTGCTGGCCACCGGCGCAGGGCCAAAGGAAGTAATCGCCGCGTACAGGGCCTACGCCAG
>JBBRKQ010000089.1:0-16425 GCA_038231815.1 Phycisphaerales bacterium | reverse complement strand
TCCGGGGTCGCCGCATCATCCAGTGCCGCGCTGCCCACCTTGACACGGGTGAGCAGGTCATACTGCTGCAGGCCGGCTTCGGCGGCGGGTGTGTCCTTGTGAACAAAGTTCACCAAGGTTACCGCGCCGGCTTTGATCCCAAAGTGTCCGGCAAGTTCCGGCGAGGGCTTGGCCATTGAGATACCCAGCATCACCTTTGGCGCCTCTATCGTCATCCGTAGGGATTGTGCGGCTCGACCGCCAAGTGCGCGGGGTGCGCTGCGGCGCGAGTCAAGCAGCCGGTTCACTTCCTGTGGCAGATCGCCTTCATTCATCGGCCGCAGCTTATTTTGCCTGCCTTCACCGAAGTGCCGGCCCGCACCGATAAAACGAGCGATCTCTTTGCCGTTCTCATCACTGACAACCACATCATTTCCATCGGCCGCGGCGCGATCTCCAGGGATTTCCTTGCCTGCAACGGTGATCGACTCGACCTTGCCATCACGAAGGCTGATCGTCTTGTTTCCTTGAGAGAGTACGTACATACTCGAGTTCACTTCGGGCTGCCCCTCACGCGGTGAGATGTTTCGCTGGCGGCGATCTCCCAAGGCTTGGCTGACAGTTTTTTCCTCCTGTACGACCGACCCGGCAGTTCCTCCAGTTCCTCCCGCCGCTTGCGCCAGCGCCGCGGCCTGACCGAGCAACAGCGCCGTCAGCACCAAACTCGAAGAGAAGACCCAACCAAATGACTTGTGATTCAGCATAAAAAGTTCTCCAAAATCGCGACCTTCCCGGGTTGCGTTTGTTCACATGTTCAACGTTCAGACCCTACAACCACCGCCACTCTTACGCCGTTGTGCATCCAAAGCTCAGCATGCCGTGCCTCCAAAAATTACACCGGAACGTATCAAAGGGCTGGGCCAGCGCTTGTCGCCGGTACCGAGGGCACCAGCACCGGTCGTCCTTGCTCATCAGACCCTACTCGGTACACATCAGTTACTACTGCGCGCTCAACAACCTGCCGTAAGAACAGCACTTCCTGTCGCCCATCGGGCAGCGTCCGCGAATCCAGAACGTACCGCTGCGGCACTTCGGTCACAACCGAGCCGGCCTCGCGGCCGAGTTTGTAGTACGCATCCAGCGCCTGCTCTGCCGAGCCCACACTCACCAGACCCGCTGCCTTGACACCGCTTCCGGCGGCGGTGATCCGGTTGTTGGAATTGACAAACTGGCTCAGGCTCAAAAGCCCGAGTGCGGCGGCCACGGCCCAGCCCAATTTCCAGCGTCCCGGCAGGCTCAGTCCGTGCGTGCGAATGGTGTGTTCATCCGCAGCGTCGCCAGCACCGCTGAGCGAAACTGTGGCTGCATACCCAAGACTGGCCGCCGTCGCGTCCAGCGTCACATTGTCAGCCCGACGAACGTGTGCCATCACCTCGGTGCTGAGTTGCTCCGCCTGGCGGCGCGTGTCGGCGAGGTCGGCGAAAATCGTGGGGTCGGTTCCGGCCACTGTTGCCAGTCGTTTCCAGTCATCGCTTGATGCCACATCGTCAACAAGCCGGCAGATCATGCGTTCACGTTCCAGCTCTGCAGTCGTCATCGCGGCATCTGGGTACGCGGCATCCGGCAAACCAGCGATGGACAGGTCCCGGGCGTTCAAATTGTCAGAAGAGTTAGGGTTCATAGAAGTCTCACTTTACCTGATGCGCCGGAGTCGCTTTTCCGGCAGTTTGGCCACTGAGCAATGCCGCCGCTGTCGGTTTGGGTGCTTGGGGCACTCCAACCCTTATTTTCTCGGGCGTTTCGCCGTTTTCAGCGGCCTTGGCAAGCTCGCGAAGCATCCGCCGGCCGCGGGCGATGCGAGTTTCAATCGTGCTCTCGGGCAGGTTCAGCACCGCGCCGATCTGCCGGTACGAGAGGTCTTTGAGACATTTCAGCAGCAGCGGCTCGCGATATTCATCCGGCAGGCGGGCGGCCAAGGTGAGCAGTTCGTTTGCCCCGGCTTGGGCACTGGCTGCCGCCAGCGCATCGCTGGCAGCCTCGCCGAAGCCCCGCCGGGCCTGTTCTGCCCCGGCGGCAACCTCGCGGCCATCGGCCGTTTCCAGGCTGCCACGCACGATATTTGCGCTGAATTTTCGCCCTGCCAGCCGCCCCGCGTTCATTGAGATGACCCGGAGCCAAGGAACGAATGCCGCCGGGTCTCCGAGTGTGTGCAGCTTGGCTACGAGGGTGGCAGCTACTTCCTGCAGGAGATCTTCAACATCAGCGGTGGCGGGCTTGTACACCAGAATCACGGCCGCGGCATATCGCCGGTGCCGCTGCCACAACTCGGCCAGCGCAGCATTGTCTCCTGCCATCGCTTTGGCGGCAAGGTCAGCCATCTGGTTCTCCGAAGGGCGATTGTGCATACCAACCCATTTTCTACAGATGCGAGAGGATCGAGTTTCCGTCATGCTGGAAACAATGCTGTTATCGGGCGGTTGGTCGGAGTTGGCATAGCCACAGAGTCGCAGCAATGGGGTCAGGGTCAGGTTTTGGTAGTACTCTCGGTTGCCAGCAAGGTTCGGCCGCTCGTGATCCAAACAAATTACTACTCTACCCTCTGTGCGTATTTCTTGTTTCCGACTCGCACATCGGTGCTTTTATTCAGTTCGGCCGCACGCCATAAGGGGCCTTTTCCGTGACAGATCGCCAAAGCAACGGGTCCAAGATTCTCTCAGCATCTGAGGTCGCCGCAGCGGGCTCGGGCCGTGGTCCGGGCGATGATGCGGGCGCCGTTCTGGGCTCGGGTGCGGTCTTGGGTTTGGGCGGTAGGCCGTTGCCTTCGATCGCTGGCACAATTTTCTGGCTCAGTAACGCTGGGCAGGTGCCGCCGTTTTTGGCGACGGCCGCACCCTCACGGGGTTGGACTATTAGCACGGTGCAGCCATCGGATGGCTCGCCCAAAGACAGCGTGCAGCTTCGCACCGCAGATCTGGTTTTGCTGGATGCGCGGAGTGACCAGTACAGCCGTTTACTGGTGTGCAGCGAACTGAAGCATCAGCTGCTCGTTTTGGGCATGCCGGTTGTCGCACTGCTGGCTGGCGGGGATGAAGCCTCCCGGATCGCGGCACTGCGGGCTGGGGCTGCTGACTGCATTTGGCCCCAGATGGCGGAACTCGAATCCATCGCCCGTCTTGGGACGCTCCTGCGATTGGGGTCGCTGGAGCGAGCCCATCGCCAGCAAAGTGAAGCTTTGGCGCGGCAGAGCGTGATTTTAGAGCAGAGGGTGGCCGACCGCACGCAGGAGTCACTGCGCGGGCGTGATGCGATTATCTTTGGGCTGGCCAAGCTTGCGGAGAGCCGTGATGACACGACCGGGCATCACTTGGAGCGGGTGTGCGCATATTCGGCAACGCTGGCCGAGGAGTTTGTGCGACTGTTTGGTGCGCAGCGGCAGGGAATTGATGCACAGTGGGTCATGCAGATAGAACAGACGGCGGCGCTGCACGATATTGGTAAAGTTGGCATTCCCGACGGGATCCTGCTCAAAGCCGGCCCGCTGACGGCGGAAGAACGGATGTCGATGCAGCGACACCCGAACCTTGGAGGTGACACGCTTAATTCAATCCGGCTGAAGTGGGGGGATAATCCGTACATAGTCACGGCGATGCAAATTGCTTTGGGCCACCACGAGAAGTGGAACGGCACCGGCTATCCGTTTGGGCTCGCTGGAGAGAACATACCGCTGCCTGCCAGAATTGTGGCTGTGGCTGATGTGTATGACGCGTTGACGACAGCGCGACCGTACAAGGCCGCCTTCTCGCACGAGCGAGCCTTTGATGCGATTCTTGGTGATGCTGGCACCCACTTTGATCCTGAAGTTATTGAAGTGTTCAAGCGGTGCAAAGCCCGGTTTGATGCAATCCGCATGAGCTTTGCCGAGACGGGCGGGGCACCTATTAAGCCGCTGGATGAACAGCGATAGAAACGTGGTGCGATTTTGGAGGCAGGCGTTTCGTGCTGCCGTGGGGTTTATCGCTTGATCGCCACCAGCATTGCGATACCGGTGAGGCACATAAACAGAAAGCCCGCTACCTGAAACGGCCTGTCCTTGACGGCAAGCTCGGTCGGATCATCATACTTGCCGCTTTCAAGGAGCATGATGCTGCGCAGCATCGCGTACACCGCGGGCAGCACTGTCAGCCACAGCAGGTTGAAGCCAACGGTGTACTTTTCTGCCATCGCCTGCACGTACTCGGTGTAGGCGACGAGCAGGGCCACCGCTGTTACGACGACCAGCATGCGCAGTAGGTCATCGGTGTACTGAGACTGCACCGCGCGAACCTTGGCGGCATCTTGGATACTGCCCATTGTCCGGCGCTCTCCGAGCCGCTTGCCGAAGGCCAGGTACATGGCCAGAAACAGCGTGCAGTTGAGAAGAAATGTTGACGGGACCACCGATGCTGCGGCGCACCCGGCCAGCACTCGCAGCACAAAGCCCATCGCCAGTGAAAGCACATCTGCGATTGGCCGGTGCTTGAACACCAGCGAGTACAGCACCGTGTTGAGCAGGTACGCCCCAATGGCTGCGGCTGTCCAAGCCGCGGCAGTCCAGGCTGCGGCTGTCGAGACTGATGCAGGTGCGACCTGACCGCCGGTGACCAAGCCCGGCAGGACGGCCACACCCAAGCAGGCCAGAACGGTACCGGCAAAGCAGGCTCCCGCGAGTAACTTGGCCTGTCCGGTGCTGATGGCGCCGCTGGCGATTGGCCGCCGCCGCTTGCGTGGGTGTAAACGATCGGCCTCAACATCGGCGAGGTCATTGACGATGTAACTCAGGCTTGAGGCGAGCGAGAACGAAACCAGAGCACACGCCACTGCCGCGGCGTGTCCCGGTTGCCCGAGTACTCCACCGTAGAACGGGCCCACGACGACGAACGCTCCCTTTGCCCATTGGTGCGGCCGGAGCAATCTGACCATTGCGGGCAGCCCGGTAGCGGGCGGGCGATCAGCCGCGGCGGTATTGGTTGTCGCGGGCTGTCCACCGGCCGAAGTCATGCACGCTCCACACAAGTGCCAAGAACAGAGAACCAAGAACCAAGTACAGAGAACCAAGAACAGAGAACCAAGTACAAAGAACCAACGCCGGTAGCCCGCCAACTGCGGGGAACATCAGAGTCAGCGTATGGCCGTTTGGAGCGGCCCATGCACTATCGGCTCACGAGGCAAACGCACTATCCATTTCTGCGAATCGGCCGCACCTTCGCTCGGGTTTGGGGGTGAAGACCTGAATCAGGCGAGTGGCTTTGGTGCCGGCTGTCGGCGGGGCTGCACCGGCTTTTACGCGGCCCATGCGCTTTGGGCGGAAGGGCTACACGGGTGTGCGCACAGTTGTACAGCAGGCCGCGGCTAGCTTTGGCTGGCCATAAACCGTCGCACAAACTCCGCGTACTGCTCGGGCGTGTCAATGCCCTGCTGGGCCGTGGCGGTGAGATGCACACCGATGGTGTGGCCGGTTTCGAGCACTCGGAGCTGCTCGAGTTGTTCGGTACGCTCTAGGGGCGTGGGGGCGAGGTTGACGTACTTTCGCAGAAAGCCGACGCGATAGGCGTAGACGCCGATGTGGCGGAGGGGTGGAGCCAGATGCTGGCTGTCGCGATCATGCGGGATGGGGGCTCTCGAGAAGTAGAGGCCTTGCCCGCCAGCACCGCGAACGACTTTGACGATGTTGCGGTCTGCAAACTCCGCAGCCGAGGTGATTGGGGCGGCGACGGTGCCCACCTGCGCGCCCGGGGTCTGGAGCAGTGCCGCGACGGCGGCATCGATCACTGAGCCGGCCATCTCGGGCTCATCGCCCTGGGCGTTGACGACAATTTCATCGTCGCCCAGTTGCAGGATCGTTGCGGCCTCGGCAAGGCGGCTGGTGCCGTTGGGGTGGTCTGGGTCGGTGAGGATGACCGTGGTGCCAAATGGGCGAAGGGCATCGACGACTCGCTGATGGTCGGTGGCGACGACGATTTTCGCGGCAGCGGTGCAGCGTGCCGCGGCCTCGGCCACATGCTGCACGAGCGGCTTGCCGGTGAGACAGGCGAGCACCTTCTCTGGAAAGCGCGTGCTGGCCAGACGGGCGGGGATGATGACGGTGATCGGTGCCATGTCGTTTGGATTGCCGGCTCAGCTCTTGAGCTGCGTAATCAGCGCCTTGATGGCCTCGCGACGCTGGCGGATGTCTTTGTATCCGAACTGCTGCTGGGCGATCTTGGAGGCAATCGCGCTGGCTTCTTCTGCGGCGGCAACGTCGCGGTCCTTCTCGGCCCGCATCTGCAGAGCGCACATGAGTTCGTAGCGCAGGTCGAGGGTGCCGGGCTCCAGATCGGCCTGTCCTTCGAGGGCCTGGCGGAAGGTGTCAACCGCTTCATCTGCCCAGCCGATGGCCACGAACGAACGGCCCATGGCAAGCAGCACGCGCATCTTGTTGCGGCCATCGCTCTTGGCAAGCTGTAGCTGCTCGATTGCCTCGTTGTGGCGGCCCACTTCGATGTAGCGCAGGGCGAGTTCATACTTGACGATCAGGTCCGTGGGGTATGCCTGGACGCGTGATGAGTATTCGGAGATTTCAAGTTCAAGCTGTTTGGCGACGGCTGCCTCGTACTTGGCTTTGGTCGCCTCATCGCCCGCATCCGCAGCTTCGCGCAGCGGCTTTAGCTCACGCCGGCCGAGTTTGATTTTAAGGTCGCCGCCCATTTGGCGGAAGCGGTATTCTTGGGTGTCCTTAAACGCCTTGTCCAGCACGGCGATGGCGGCTTGTTCATCACCGGGGGCTTGGCGGTTGAGCAGGGCCTCGATGTACTTGCGAATGAGCGCACGATCTTGGATTGCACCGAGGTATTCGGCCTTGGTGGCCTCAACCATGTTGGTTGCGGCATCGGCACCGCGCACGACACGGCCCTCTTCTTCCATTCGCTTTTGCTTGTCGGCATCGCGGAGGTTGCCACGGAAGGCGCCGGCATCTCCGGTGTTTTCGTAGCCGCCCTTGCTCATGGTTGCCTGGGCGGCCATGTTCTTCACGTCGGTGCCAAGGCCGATGTCGGTCGGGTCAAGCTTTAAGGCGATTTCGCCGGCTCGCAGGGCTACATCGTACAATTTGAACTTGGCCATCGCCTCCATGAGGCGGATGAAGTGGTCTTTCTTGGGCTTTGGGTCGCGGGCTAAGAGTTCAAGGGCCTTTGGCCCGATCCATTTGGCGGGGCCTTCAAGTCCGATTTCCGCGGGGCTCATGGCTGCCTTTAGGGCCAGATCGCCGTCGTTTGGCTTGCAGGCCCAGTTCAGGAGCGAAAGCAGGAATTTGTCAACCGATGTTGAGCCTGCCAGGGCCTTGACCATGTCTTTGGTGGGGGCCTTTGAGGCAGATTCGCCCCGGTACTGGGCGGCACATTTGAAGAAGTCTTCGAGCGCGCCGATGTTGCCCGGATCAAACCTCATGCCGGAGAGCCAGCAGGTGATTGCATATTCAATGTTGCCCGTTTCTTGGGCGTTTCGGGCGTGGACGAACCAGGAGTTGGCTTTGGCCGGGTTGAAATCAAGCGAGCCTGCGGCGGGCTTTGCGGCTTTGGCCTTGTCGTCTTCGGGCTTTGAACTTTTGAAGCGATCGAACAATCCCACAGAAAGCTCCTTGAAGCGACGGACGCGGCCAGATGAGTGCGAGCGGGATGGTATCGCCCGCCGGGACAGGGAGGCCGGAATGTGCGACTGAGATTTCCGAGTTCGGGCGGGCGGGGTGGTCCGGCGGGTGCTTCAATAGCCGGAACTGATGCGAGCCATACCACGACAATCTTTGCCCCCATGTTTTATTGCGGGTAGTCGCAGAGCCAAATCACTGCTCGCGGCGGCATTGGCATGGACGGTGCTTACGGCTGGAGTGTGCTTGGCGGCGGTGCAACCGGCGGAGCGTACGGCCAGCCCGGAGAAGTCCGAGAAGCAAGCGCCGGTGGGTTCCCCTGCGACGATTGATGCGCAATCGCCCGAGCAAGCGCGGGAGTTGTTGAAGATCAAACTCAACACCCAATTGGCCGAAGCGGCGGCGGCCAAGGACCTGCCTGCGGCGGCGGCGGCGCTCAGGGATTTGGCCAAGCTGCAGCCGGGACAGTGGATACCACGATTTAATCTTGCGGCGGTGTTGGCCAGGATGGGTCCGGAGCATCGCGATGCGGCGGCGGATGCGCTGGCGGATGCGTTCTCGTGCGGCTTTGATGATTTTTCCAGGTTGCGGGCGGATGCGGCCCTGGCTGGTGTTTTGGAGCACGAGCGGATTGTTCCGATTGTGGCGGAACCGCAAAGGCTGCTGGCGGCCTTGCGGGATGCCAGGCTGGCGGGGCTCCGCAAGTTGTACGGACCGAAATACACGTACAGCACGAGCGATGCGCTGCGGATTGGTATTGCCAGCAGCGTGCCGGAGCAATCGCTGGCATTTGCCCGCGAGCAGATGGAACTTGTGCGCACATGGTGGGAGAGTGCTGTGCTGCCGGAGGGCGCAAGCGCCGTGATGGCGGATGGCGCGATGCCTGACCCATGGGTGATGGTTGTGATTCCAACGCGGCGGGACTTTGACCGGTGGGCGGCGGAGGTAGCAGGAGTGCGAGCGGGCACGCTGGCGGGGCTTTACGACCATGATCGGCGGGAGCTGGTGACGCAGGATACCGGCTCGACGTTGCGGCATGAGTTTGCCCATGTGCTGCATTGGAGGCAGATGATGCGGCAGCGGCAGGTGCACCCGGTGTGGGTGCAGGAGGGGCTGTGCTCGCTGGTAGAGGATGTGGTGGTGGACAAGCAAAGCGGCGCGGTGCGGCCGGTGGCCAGCTGGCGCACCAACACGGTTAGGCGAATGGCGGACATTGGGAACTTACCAAAGTTTGCGGCGTTGTTTGCAATGCGGCCAGAGAAATTTACCGGCGAGCGGACGCTGGCGAACTATGCGATGGCCCGGGCGGTGTTTTTGTATCTGTCCGAGCAGGGCAAACTGCGGCAGTGGTACGCGGTGTACAGCGAGGGCTTTGAAGCCGAGCCAACTGGCAGCGCGGCGCTGGTGGCGGTGCTGGGCAAGCCGATTGACCAAATTGAGAAGGATTTTCGCGTATGGGCAAGGAATATTCCTGAAGCGCCGGATGCGAACGCGGGGCCAAGGCGGACGATTGGCGTTGAACTTGAACAGGCGGCCGACGGCCTGGTTGTGGGCATGATGGGCCTAAATGAGATGAAAACCGGGGGCCTGCGACCGGGAGATGTGGTGCAGGAGGTGGCCGGCATTGCGGTGCGTGACTGGCACGACCTGGCGCGGGCGATTGGGACCAAACACCTGGGCGAGGCGGTGGAGGTGAAAGTGCGGCGAGTGGCGAACGTGCTGGTGTTGAAGGTGAAGGTGGAGTGACCGCCTCAGGGCTTTTGCGACTTTTTGTCGGCTTCAAACCATTCCGGGCCGACGCGGGCGGGAAGCTTTGCTAGCATGACTTCCCGCCAATATGCGGCGTTCGTTTGGTATCCCGGATGTGTTTCGCCGGGTGCGTTGCGGCCGCGGATTGGTCGGGCAAAGGCCCTTTCTTTATGACTGTTTCTGCTTCAAGCTCTACAACTCGATCTTCACAAACGCGGCCGGTGGTTGTTGCGGCCTCCGGCGCGGTACCGGTGGGTGCTGCGGTGCCATCACTTGACCCGCGCCAGAGCATTCGCGTGCGCGGGGCGCGAGAGCACAACCTAAAGAATGTTGATGTGGATATCCCGCGTGACAAGCTGGTGGTGATCACCGGCCTGTCAGGCTCAGGCAAGAGTTCGCTGGCGTTTGACACGATCTTTGCTGAGGGGCAGCGCAAGTACATGGAATCGCTGTCGGCCTATGCCCGGCAGTTTCTGGATCAGCTCAAGAAACCGGATGTTGATGACATTCAAGGCCTGCCGCCCACGATCGCCATTGAGCAGCGCTCGAGCGGGCACAACCCACGGTCCACGGTGGCCACCAGTACCGAGATTTACGATTACCTGCGGCTGCTGTATGCACGCTGCGGCAGCCCGACGTGCTGGCACCCGACGAAAGTAAAAAAAGATGGCGAGGTGCTTGAACGGTGCGGCCGGCCGATCACGGCCACGCCATCAACGCAGATTATTGATGCGGTGATGGCGATGGCTACCGCTGAGGGAAAGAAGGCGATGATCTTGGCGCCGGTGGTGCGGGCGAAAAAGGGCTTTCACCGTGATGTGCTGGAGGAGATGCAGAAGGAGGGCTGGGGACGTGTTCGAGTGAACGGCGCTTTGGTGGAGGTGCGCGAGGCGCTCAAGGACCCGGGTGAGAACCCGCTGAAGCTTGGCCGCTACGAGAAGCACAATCTTGATGTGGTCATTGACCGCGTGGTACTCAAGACGGGAGAGGCCGATGCGCGGCAGCGAATTGCCGAGAGCATTGAGACAGCCCTGAAGCTGGCCGAGGGCACTGTGGTGATTGCCCTTGAAAAGGTGGGCGAGGCGCCGGCGGTGGATGTTGCGGTCGAAGCGTCACCGGCGGACAAGAAAGAGACCAAAGCCGCTGCGGCGGCCCGGGCTAAGAAGGCAAACGCCGGAACGCTGGTCAGGCAGGAGACTGGCTGGGAGGACAAGGTGTACTCACGCAACCACGCCTGCGCGGTGCACCCGGAATGCTCGCTGGAGGAACTTTCGCCCCGGCTGTTTAGCTTTAACTCGCCGCAGGGTGCGTGCCCGGAGTGCCACGGGCTGGGCGTGATCATGGAGTTTAATGAGGAACTGCTCATTCCCGATCCGCGTAAGGGGCTGGGCGAGGGTGCGATCAGCCCGTACCGGTTGCCGGCGCCTATGGGTACGATTTACCGCCGCCAACTGCGGCGATTCTGCAAAGACTTCTCTGTCAGCCCCATCGCGGCGGTTTCATCTTTGTCTGCCAAGCTGCAGAAGGTGCTGATTCATGGCACGACCCCGGCTGATGAGGTTGAGTTCAAGGCCAAGTTCCCGGGTGTGGCGCCCACGCTGAAGGCGTGGTATGAGAAGACTGAATCCAGCTTCATTCGTGAGTATTTGGGTGGGTACATGATGGAGAAGGAGTGCCCCACGTGCAAAGGGGATCGGCTGCGGATTGAGAGTCTGTCGGTGTTGCTGCACAGCAGGCCCACTGGTGAGGATGCGGGCAAGGCCACGAAGAAAAAGCCTGCCGCGGCGGCCACCATTGGTTCGGCAGATGATTCAATCTTGAACATCGCCAAGCTGTGCAATAGCAACATTAAGGTTGCCTTGGAGTTTCTAAATGGGCTGCACCTCAGCAAGGAGCAGGTGCAGATTGCCGAGGCGATCTTAAAAGAGATCCGAGCACGTTTGGGCTTTTTGATGTCCGTCGGGCTGGAGTATCTGTCGCTGGATCGGCGGACGGCGACGCTTTCGGGTGGTGAGGCGCAGCGGATTCGGCTGGCGACGCAGGTGGGCTCTGGGCTGGTGGGGGCTGCGTACGTGCTGGATGAACCGACCATCGGCCTGCACCAGCGCGACAATGCGCGGCTGATTACCACGCTGCGTCACTTGTGTGACATCGGCAACACGGTGCTGGTGGTTGAGCATGATGAGGACATGATCCGCTCTGCGGATTGGGTGCTGGATGTTGGCCCCGGCCCCGGTGTACACGGCGGCAAGATCGTGGCCCAGGGCACGGTGACCGACCTCATGGCGGTCCCCGGCTCGCTGACGGGTGACTATTTGAGTGGTCGGCGCAAAATAGAGGTGCCCACCACGCGGCGGCCGGTGAGTGAGAAACGGTCGATCACCATCAAGGGGGCACGCCAGAACAATCTCAAGGGTGTTGATGCGATGATTCCGCTGGGCGGGCTCATCTGCGTCACGGGTGTTTCGGGCTCGGGCAAGAGCACACTAGTCAATGACATTTTGCTTTCGGGCCTCAAGAAGAAAATTTCAGGCGGCAAGGTTGTTGTTGGTGCGCACGATAAGATTTTAAATACCAATTTGATCGACCGTGTGATCGAGGTGGATCAGTCGCCTATTGGCCGGACGCCGCGGAGCAATCCGGCCACGTACACCGGCGTGTTTGATGAAATTCGCAAGGTGTTTGCCGAAGCTAAAGAGGCAAAGGTGCGTGGGTACAAGGTGGGGCGGTTTAGCTTTAACGTAACAGCCAAAAACGGTGGCGGGCGGTGCGAGGCGTGTGAGGGCCAGGGGCTGAAGCGCATTGAGATGCACTTCCTGCCGGATGTGTACGTGGCGTGTGAGGCGTGCAGCGGCACGCGCTACAACCGCGAGACGCTGGAGGTCAAGTTCCGCGGTAAGTCCATCGCTGAGGTGCTGGACATGACCGTTGAAGACTCGTGCGGCTTCTTTGAAAATCATCCCAAGATTGTGCGGCACGTCGCGTGCTTGCGTGATGTGGGCCTGGGTTATATCAAACTCGGCCAGCCCAGCACGCAGCTCTCAGGTGGTGAGGCCCAGCGCATCAAGCTGGCGACCGAACTGGCCAAAGGCACCGAAAACCCCGCCGGCGCCGGCTCGTGGAATGACCTTGGAGCGGGCGGCACGCTGTACGTGCTGGATGAGCCGACGACGGGGCTTCACTTTGAGGACATCGCCAAACTGGTGACGGTGCTGAACCGGCTGGCCAATCAGGGCAACACGCTGGTTGTGATTGAGCACAACCTGGACATTATAAAGTGTGCAGACTGGATCATTGATCTTGGGCCTGAAGGTGGCACCGCCGGTGGAACCATCATCGCCACGGGCACGCCGGAGCAGGTGGCCAAGAACAAGGGCAGCTATACCGGGCAGTATCTTGCGCCGATGCTGAAGTAGAGCCACGCAATGATGACTGTGCCCCGACTCGGCCGGCTGCGCCGGGCGAGTCGGGCGAGTCGGGCGTGCGGCGGATTGAGAATGAAGGCACGCGCGCTCAAACCAGCGGGCAATACGACGAGCTTGCGGTCCGTCACCAACGCTCACACTACTGCTTGTCCTGCAGTAGCCAAAACGGCTTCCCCTCTGATGTCGCGCTGATGACCAGGCGGGGCCGCTGGTGGGGTGGTAGATTTTTGCGGAGGAGAAAGGCGATGTCCGCCACCACATGTTGGGCTTCTGAAACGTATCCGTGGCCCAGTGTGCTCACGTCAACATCGGTTACTTCAACAGTGTCAATCGGCGGCACCACTGACATTGGTGGTGTGTACCCGGCCCGGGCGAAGCTGTGTGTCCAATTGCTTGCTTCAAGGGCCATGTCCTTCTTTGACACGTACAGCGTGGTGCGGTCCGAGACCTTGGGGTATGCCCGGGCTAGGTCTGCAAACAACTGTGCATCGATGTCTGGTGCGGCTAGAAAGATCTGGCCAAAGCGAACATCCTTGCATGTCTCATCACTGGCGATGCGGGCGGCGACGCGCGCCATGACCCGGTTGCCCATGCTGTGGGCGATGATGTTCACCCGTGTTGCCCCGGTTTCGCGGCACAGCCGGCTCAGGAAGGTTTGAAGGTGCCGCTCGGCGGATTCGACGGCGGCTTCATCGGCCGTGTACCCGGTGAGCGAGTCCTGACTGGGCCAGGAATAAAACGCGGTGAGACCGGGAACATTTAGGTCAACGGCAATCTGTGCCGCCCGAAGCGCTGCGCGCTCGAATGAGTTTTTGTATCCGTGGATGTAGACCAAAATCGAGCGTTCCGGATCGGGAGCCGCCGCGAGGCGATCACGCAGGTTTGCGTAGAACAGATCAATATCTTGAACCGACAATTCCTCAAGCTTGATGCGATCATCCTCACCTTTGATGACCCGTGTCCACCAGCTCGAGCCGATGGAGCCGAACGGCCTGCTGTTGGGGACAAAGCAGGTAACGCTGCCGACATGCACAGTCTCAGGGTCACTGTCTCGCTCGTTTGCGAAGCCCTTTGATGGATTTTTGCGATCAACCATCGCCCGGTTTGTGCCAAACCACAGTTTGACCTTGCGGCCTTGGGCGGTGTTGGTGATCGTCGGGTCGGTCACTTCCGCATTGGGCTCTGGCACTTCCTTGGGGGGGTTGCCGCTCCCACCTTCCATGTTGTCGGCCGATGGATCGCTGGCGGCTTCACCCTTGGGCTTGCCGCACCCTTGGGCAACTGACAGGCCAAGTGCCAGCAGGAGCATGCAAAGAACCGTCAGGAGTCGGGAGCCGGGAATTCGAAACATGCGGCAGGGTATGGGGTTGTGCCTTGCCAGACCGAGCCGGACCGAGCCAAACCAGACCGAGCCGAACCAGACCGAGCCGAACCAAGTCAAGCCGGACCAAGTCAAGCCAAAGGATGCTGGTTCGCTCCTGTGGCTGCTTGGCAGCAACACCCGGCATGAAACTCTTCAAGAGACCCCGTGGCGAAAGACGATACAACGCATCGGTTGGTTACTATCGGACCATTGCTCACCCCCCCCACAATTTGGGTGCATGCCATGGGTGTTACGCCCGGTGTGCCCGCCAAGAATGTGCGCAAGTGGGTGCGGCAGTTGTGTTCGGCAGAATTCGGTCATTTCAGTCCCAGTTACCCCGCTTAAGGAAACGCTTCGCATGATGAATCTTCGTACTCGTTCATTGCTTACTGCCTCGCTGCTTTCGGCCGCCTGCTTCGCCGCGGCTGGCACGCTCTCGGGCTGCCATCAGGACGCTGCCGATGATGACAGCCCCGAGGCCATTGCCGCCAGTACCGCATCGTTGAACGCAGCGAAGGCTGCGTTCTTTGAAGGGTGGACCCGCAAGAACGGCACCACGTTTACCACTGACAAGCTGGCCAAAGTCTTTGACAACTCCGACGAGTTCCTATCGTTTGATGGCATGTCGCAGGACAAAACCGTCATCAGTGGCTGGAAGGCGTACAGCGCCATCTGGGGCCCGGGCATGAACGGTTTTACCAACGCAAACCTGAGTGAAGTCAAGACTGTGCGCGTGTGGATCGAGGACGACTTGGCCATCACAGCCTCCATCGCTCGCATCTACGGTGAGATGCCCAACAACACCAAGATGGATGTGCAAGGCCACCTCACCCTCGGCTGGAAGCGGCAAGATGGCCAGTGGCGGATCGTCCATGAGCACATGTCGCTGGGCGTGAAGCAGTAACTCGCTGCTTTTTTTAAGGGCCATGCTGCATACGGCCGTGCCACACGCGTGGGGCTGGCTCGGCTGGCGGAGATCGCATTTCAAAACGAGGTTGGCCCCAGCATTTGCCGGGGCCAACTTTTTTCATTTCATGATCTCAGAGTTTTCGCGTTCGCTGCCACGTTCGGCCCCGCTTTGACTCGCTCTGAGTAGGCGCTCACGCCGCGGGGGCTCACGCTGTGGGCGGCTGTGCTGGCGGTTCTTGCTCGGGCCGCTGCTGCGGAGATTGCTCCGGCCCTTGCACAAAGTCACTCTTCGGAATCATCTTGCGCACCCGGTCGCGATCCTGCTCGCTCATCGGCTGGCGTGGTTGAGATTGCGGCTGCTGCGGTGCTGGCGTGCTGCTTTCGGGGCCGCCAGCCTGCTGGGTGCCATCGTTTGGTGATGGCCGATTGCGGAATTGCCCACCGGGTTGCTGGCCTCCCGCAGGCCGGGGGCCGCGACCATCCTGCTGCGGACGGCCAGATTGTTGATTCTGCTGGCCCGACGGCCGCGGCTGGTTTTGCGGGCCTGGGCGATTCTGGCCTGATCGCTGGTCGTCTTGGCGCGGGCCTGAATTGTCCGGCCGCGGGCCGCGCTGCTGGTTTCCGGGCTGCTGGTTCCCGGGTTGGCCGCTGTTTTGGCTGCCTTGCCGCGGTGGCCCATCGCGCCGCTGGCCTTGCTGTTGTGATTGTGGACCTTGCGCATCACCCTGTGGACCGCCCTGTGGACCACTCGGTGGACCTGGAGGTGCACCGGTCTTGCCAGCCTGAGCCTGCGGCCCGGCGCCATCATCATCGTCACCCTTGGGAGACGGCAAGGGGCCTTCGTATTTCTTCAGCGACTCCACCGGGTACGCGGCGGTTTCATCAACGTTGTCAAGCGCCACGAGTACGAGCTGTGTCAGAATCTGAGAGTCGATCACCAGCCCCGGGCCATCGGGCGTGAGCACGCGGGTCTTTTTCTTGGGGAGGTTGGCGCGAAGCTCGTCGTAGCTGGCTTCCTCGTAGCGAAGACAGCACATGAGCCTGCCGCAGCGACCGGAGATTTTGAGCGGATCGAGCGTGGCCTTCTGGATTTTGGCATTACGCATCGACACGGGCTTTAGCACTTTGAGGAACTGTTTGCAGCAGCAGTGCTGGCCGCACTTTTCATAGTCGGCGGTGATGCGGGCCTCATCACGGGCACCGACCTGCTTCATCTCGATGCGGGTGTGGTGGATGCCGGCGAGCTCCATGACCAGGGGGCGAAAGTCAATGCGCTCCTCGCTGGCGTAGTAGAAGCTAATTTTTTCGTTGCCAAGGATTGGCTCGACTTCAACGAGCTTCAT